>NZ_JBFAQR010000012.1:0-132229 GCF_040678815.1 Kitasatospora sp. NPDC049285
CCACCCGCTGTCCGCCACTGCGGAGGCGCTGCGCCGCGAGGCGGACCGGCTGGCCGCGCTGCGGCTGGACGGCGACGCCGCCACCGCCGTCGAGGCCGCGCTGGACGCCTCGTACGCGGTGCTCGCGCCGGACGCCGCCCGGCTGTACCGGCTGCTCGGGCTGCTGCCCGTGGCCGAGTTCAGCTCCGCGGTGGCGGGCGCCGCCGCGGAGCTGCCGCTGCCGGAGGCCGACCGGCTGCTCGACGCGCTCGCCGCGGAGCACCTGCTGGAGGAGCTGGACGGCGAGCGTCACCGGTTCCACGACCTGATCCGGCTGCACGCGGGCGAACTCGGCCGCACCGGGGAGAGCGCGGCGGACGGTCGGGCGGCCGTCCGCCGGGTCGGCGAGCACCACCTGGCCGCCGCCACCGCCGCCGAGGCGGCGATCCACCCCGGCCACCGCACGCTCGCCCGCGACTACCGACAACCACCTTGGCACGTAACGGAGTTCGCCGACAGTGCGGCCGCCGTCGACTGGCTCGACCGGCACCGGGCCCAGCTCACCGCGGTGCTCCGCGCCGCCGCGCGCGACCAGCAGGACGGCCTGGTCTGGCAGTTGACCGACGCGATGTGGCCGCTGTTCAACCGCCTGCGCCTGCACCGGCTCCAGGTGGAGGCCCACGCACTGGGCCTGCAGGCGGCCCGGCGGGCCGGCGACCGGGAGGCCGAGAAGCGGATGCTCACCTCCGGCGGCTACGGCCTGCGCAGCGCCGGACGCCCCGCCGAGGCGGCCGACTGGTACCGGCAGGCACTGGAACTCGCCCTGGCCGACGGCGACTCCCGCACCGAGGCGCAGGCCCGCAGCGGCATCGGCAAGGCCCACCGGCTGGCCGGTGAACTCGACGCGGCCCGGGCGCAGTTCGAGCAGGTGCTGGGCCTGCGCGCGGCGATCGGCTACCGGCGCGGCGTGGGCCTGGCACACGTCGCGCTCGGCGAGGTCGCGGTGGACGCCCGCGACCTCGCCGAGGCGGTGCGCCAGTTCACCGACGCCGTCACCGCGTTGGCGCAGACGCCCGACCTGCACGAACTCGCCCGCGCCCGGGCCATGCTGGGCCGGGCCCACACCGCGACCGGCCACCACCGCCGGGCCGAACGCGAACTGACCACCGCGCTGGCCGAGTTCAGTGCCGCGGGCTCCACGCACTGGGCCGCCCGCACCGTCGAGTGGCTCGGCGAACTCGCCCTGGCGGAAGTCGACTTCGACCTCGCCCGGGAGCGCTTCGCCGAGTCGCTCGCGCGGTACCGCGAGCTCGGCGCACCCGACACCGCCCGGCTGGCCGACCGCCTCGAGCACGTGGCAGCGGGCGAGCGCACCCAGGCGCGCCGGGCGAGTGACAGGGCGACGGACGGGCGGCCGGAGGGGTGGGCTGACCTCCGGCCGCCGTCGACCGGCTAGGTTCCGGTGGTCAGCCGGGCGTGGGCGAGTGCGCCGGCCAGTGCCGCCGCGGTGCGGGCGTGGCCGGTCAGCAGGCGGTAGCGGCGGATCGCCGGCCGGTGGCGGGTGCCGATCCGCAGCACCCCGTCGGGGCCGTGCAGAGCGACCACCGCGCAGCCGGGGCACCGCCGGAGCAGGTCGCGCAGCAGGTGCTCGTCGCCCTCGCCGTACAGGACGTCGGCGCAGTGCAGGATCCGGCGGTCCTCGCCGAGCCAGGCGGCAAGGTGGTGGTCGGGGTGGGCGCTGCCGGGCAGGCGGACGGTGACGGTCAGTGCCATCGTTCGCCGCCGGTCAGCGGGGCGGGCAGGGCGAGCGGTGCGGGTTCGGGGGTGTGGGCGGGTTCGCCGAGGTCGAGGACGCGGTAGAGGAGTCGGCGGATCTTCTGCCGGAACCGGCCCGGTTCGGAGGAGATCCGCCGGCCGATCGCGGCGTACGCCGCGCGGTCGTAGCGCTGGTCGGCGTAGCCGAGTTGGGCGGCCAGCGGGTGCGCCGGGTGGAGGGCCGGCGCGGTGCGGGCCAGTTGGACGCCCGGCGAGCGGGGGTTGACGTCGCGGTGCGGGAACCGGGCGAGCAGGATCCGCGCCTCGGTGAGGGCGGCGTACAGCGTGACCGAGCCGTGGTCGCCGATCACGTAGTCGGCGGCGATCAGCAGCGGACGCCAGTCGGCCTCCGGGGTGACCAGCGAGACGGCCCCGCCGGAGATCCCCTCCACCCACCGGCGGACCTGCCAACCGCCGTGCCCCGCACTGACGTTGGGGTGCACCAGCAGGGCCGTGCGGTACTGGCCGGCCGGCAGCTCGCGGACCAGCCGGGGCAGCAGCGCGTCCAGCCGGCCGAAGACCGACAGCGGCCCCCAGGTCGAGGAGATCAGCACCAGCCGCTCCTCGGGCCCGAGGCCGAAGGCCGCGCGGAACTCGGCGCGACGGGGCAGTTCGGCGGTGATCCGGTCGTGGTCGCCGTCGCCGACCACCTCCGCCAGCGGCAGCGCCTCCGGGCAGGCCCGGGCCAGCTCCGCCAGGTCGTCGCGGTGCGCGAAGGCGTACGCCGCGGCGTTCGGCCGGCCCTGCCACAGCAGGTAGTCGCGGCCGAGGCCGGAGACGGGGCGCTGCCCGTCCGGTCCGGCCGCGCGACTGCCCAGCTCGTCCGGCGCGCCGGAGACCGAGGCCACCGGCGTGTGGCGGCGGGCCAGCTTGAGGTGGCCCGCCCCGTGCGGCAGCCGCACCAGCGGGCCGCGCAGCTGTTCGACGCCCTGCGACCCGGCCGCCAGGACCAGGTCGAACTCCGTGCGCACCGCCTCCTCCCAGGGCACCACGGTGCCGCCGACCGCGAGCAGCAGCGCCGCCACCCCGCCGTTGAAGGCGTGCGGCGCGACCGTGAACACCACCTGGACCCGCAGGTCCGACCCGAGCAGTTCGTAGATCTCCCGCAGCCGGTTCCCGTACACCACCGTGTGCACCACCACCAGGACCCGCTTGCAGTCGGGCAGAGTCGCCCAAGACACGACGCGTTCCCCCCTTCCCGGCCTCCCGCCGGACGACGGGCACCGTGCACCGCCGTTGCCGGGTGGATGTCCGCCCGTGGTGGCGGAACGGCTGGAGAACCCTTGCGCCGCCTTGCGGAAACCTTGCGTCCGGACGCACCGTCAGAAGCCGTGCGGGGCACCGGGGTTGGGTGCCGCCGCGGCGGCGGGTTAATTCGGTGGCGCGGCGGGACGCACGGGGCTAGCGTGGCGTCCGCCGATCGAGGCGCCCCGCGGCGGGGCGTACGAGGCGTGTGCCGAGAACAGGAGGTGAGGGCCATGACTGCCGAGCTTGCGCAGGCTGCTGCCCGCGTCCGGAAGTCCGTCGAATCCACCTCCCACCGCCTCCCGGCCGACCTCACCCAGGCGTCACCGACACGCTGACGCCGCCACCGCGCCCCACGGCGCCGGCCGGGGAAACCTCCTCGAAGGGTCACCCCCGTTGTTCTCCCTGTCTTCCGCTGCCCACCCGCTCTCCGGCCTCGGCTGGACGGCGGAGCGGGCCGTAGAGTTCGCCCCCCTCGCCGAGGCGGGCCTGCTCCCGGGCCGCATCTCCCGCGTCGATCGCGGACGCTGCGAGGTGCTGCTCGCCGATCCCGACACCGGCGGGCTGCGCACCGTCCGCGCGGAGTCCCCGCCGGTCGGCGCCGCCGACCGGACGGACGGGCCGTGCACCGGCGACTGGGTCGCCGTCGACCCGTCCGCCCAGCCCGTACCCGCGATCTCGGCGGTGCTGCCACGCACCACCGCGGTCGTCCGCAAGGGCGCCAACAAACGTTCCGAAGGCCAGGTGCTGGCCGCCAACGTCGACACCGTGCTGATCGCCGTCTCGCTCGCCGCGGAGCCCGATCTCGGCCGGGTCGAGCGCTTCCTCGCGCTCGCCTGGGAGTCCGGGGCCGAACCGCTGATCGTCCTCACCAAGGCAGACTTGGTCAACGACGCGGAGTTCGTCCGGGCGGATGTGGAGGCGGTCGCGCCCGGAGTCACCGTCCTGGTGGTCAGCGCCGAGGCCGGCCAGGGCGTCGACGAGCTGCGCGCCTGTGCCACCGGGACCTGCGCGCTGATCGGCCAGTCCGGCGCGGGCAAGTCCACGCTCACCAACGCGCTCGCCGGGGCGGAGGTGATGACGGTCCAGCAGACCCGCGCGGTCGACGAGAAGGGCCGGCACACCACCACCACCCGCGAGCTGATCCCGCTGCCCGACGGCGGCGTGGTCATCGACACCCCGGGGCTGCGCGGCGTCGGCCTGTTCGGCGGCGAGGGCATCAACCAGGCCTTCGCCGAGATCGACGCCCTCGCCGAGCAGTGCCGCTTCGACGACTGCGGCCACCGCACCGAGCCGGGCTGCGCCGTCCGCGCCGCCCTCGAGGACGGCGAGCTGCCCGAGCGCCGCTGGGAGAGCTACCTCAAGCTCCAGCGCGAGAACGACTGGATCGCCTCCCGCACCGACGCCCGGCTGCGCGCCGAGCGGGCCCGCCACTGGAAGATCGTCACCAAGTCCGCGCGGACGCTCACCCGGCCCTGACCGCGGAAGGCACCGGGCGCCGCCAGCCCCAGGCAGCGGCGCCCGCCCCGCCACCTGCGGCGACCCGCGGCCACTACTGCGGGAGCACCGGCCACGGCGATGTCCGATTCCCGCCAGTCGCCGCCGCCGGGATGTCGCAGACTGGATGACGTGATCGACGACGAGACCAGGTACCGCGCGGTGGACAGCCGGGACGCCCGCTTCGACGGGGTGTTCTTCACGGCCGTCCGCACCACCGGCATCTACTGCCGTCCGAGCTGTCCGGCGATGACCCCCAAGCGCACCAACTGCACCTTCTACCCGACCGCGGCCGCCGCCCAGGGCGCCGGCTACCGCGCCTGCCGCCGCTGCCGCCCCGACTCGGTGCCCGGTTCGCCCGAGTGGAACCACCGCGCCGACCTGGTCGGCCGCGCCATGCGGCTGATCGGCGACGGCGTGGTCGACCGCGAGGGCGTCGCCGGGCTCGCCACCCGCCTCGGCTACAGCGCCCGCCAGCTCCAGCGGCAGCTCACCGCCGAGGTCGGCGCCGGCCCGCTCGCCCTCGCCCGCGCCCAGCGCGCCCAGACCGCCCGCCTCCTCCTGCAGACCACCGAACTCCCGGTCACCGACGTGGCGTTCGCCGCCGGCTTCGCCTCCGTCCGGCAGTTCAACGACACCATCCGCGAGGTCTACGACCGCACCCCCAGCACGCTGCGCGTCGAACGCGGCGGCCACCGCCGCGTCCCCGCGCCGGCCGGCACGCTCAGCCTGCGCCTCGCCTACCGCGGCGCGATCGACACCGCCCACCTGCTGGACTTCCTCGCCCTGCGCGCCGTGCCCGGCGTCGAGGAGGTCGTCCCCGCCGACCGCCCCGGCGTGCGCACCTACCGCCGCACCCTCACCCTCCCGTACGGCCACGGCATCGCCGAGGTGGACGGACTCGCCCCCGGCGACGGCCCGACCCGCGGCTGGCTGGACTGCCGGCTCACCCTCACCGACCTGCGCGACCTCACCACCGCCGTGCACCGGCTGCGCGCCCTGTTCGACCTGGACGCCGACCCGGACGCGGTCGACGGCCGGCTCGCCGCCGACCCGCTGCTCGCCCCGCTGGTCGCGGCCCGCCCCGGGCTGCGCTCCCCCGGCCACGTCGACCCGCACGAACTGGCCGTCCGCGCCGTCCTCGGCCAGCAGATCACCGTCGCCGCCGCCCGCACCCTGGCCGCCCGGCTCGCCGAGACCTACGGCGCCGTGCTGCCCGCCGCCGACGGCGGCCTGCGGCTGCTCTTCCCCGGCTCCGCCGCGCTCGCCGCCGCCGACCCCGAGCACCTCGCCATGCCGCAGGCCCGCCGCCGCGCCCTGCTCGGCCTGTGCGCCGCACTCGCCGACGGCGCCGTCCGCCTCGACGCCGGGGCCGACCGCGAGGAGGCCGCCGCCGAACTGCTCGCACTGCCCGGCATCGGCCCGTGGACCGTCGGCTACCTGCGGATGCGCGCCCTCGCCGACCCCGACGTCTTCCTGCCCACCGACATCGGCGTCCGGGACGGCCTGCGCCGCCTCGGCGAGCCGGGCGACCCGCGCACCGCCGCAGCGCTCGGCGCCGCCTGGGCGCCCTGGCGCTCGTACGCCCTCCACCACCTGTGGTCCGCCGCCTCGGCCGACCGACCCGCCCCACCGACCCGGACCACCCGCGAGATGTGCAAGGAACCGGTATGACCACCGTCTTCACCACCATGGACAGCCCGCTCGGCACGCTGCTGCTCAGCGGAACCCTCGACGAGGAGCACGGTTTCGCGCTGACCGCGGTCACCGCGCCCCGCCAGAAGGGCGCCCTCGACACCCCCGCCGACGACTGGCGGCCCGACGCCGACGCCCTCGCGCCCGCCGTCGAACAGCTCACCGCCTACTTCGCGGGCGAGCGCACCGCCTTCGACCTCCCCCTCGCCCCGGTCGGCACCCCGTTCCGGCAGCAGGTCTGGGAGGCGCTCGACGACATCCCCTACGGCAGCACCGTCACCTACGGCCAACTCGCCGACGCCGCCGGGCAGTCGCCCCGCGCGGTGCGCGCCGTCGGCGGCGCGGTCGGCGCCAACCCGCTGCTGATCGTCCGCCCCTGCCACCGGGTGATGGGCGCGAGCGGCGCCCTCACCGGGTTCGCCGCGGGCATCGACGCCAAGCGCTGGCTGCTCGCGCACGAGAGCGGCCAGGCCCTGTTCTGAGGCAGGGCCACCCGGTAGCGGCACCGCTCCCCCGACCGGGCGGCTGACGCTGCGTCAGGCGACCGCGTCCGCCGTACGGGTGGCGGTCGCCGCGGTGCGGGCCTGGTCGTAGCGGGTGAGCAGCAGACGGGCCAGCTCCGGCGCCGGGCCGAGGACGGGCGCGAGGTGGTCGGCGCCCGCGGCCCGGGCGGCGGCGGCGATCCGGTCGGGGAGCAGCCCGGGGGCGAGCAGGTAGGGCGCGACGGCGGTGGCGGTGACGGCCGGGACGGCCCGCAGGGCGGCCAGCGCGTCGGCGACCGTGGGGGCGGTGGCGGAGGCGTACGCGGTCTCCACGGCGGCCCAGCCGCGGGTGCGGCGCCACTCGGCGGCGACCGCGCGGGTCGCGGCGTTGGCGCCCGCGTCGGAGGAGCCGGCCGCGGCGAGCACGACGCCGGTGCGGGCCCGCACCGCGGGGTCGGCGACGTCCAGGCCGGTCTCGGCGAGGCGGCGGTCGAGCGCGTCCAGCAGCAGCGGGGACGGTCCGAGGACGTTCGCGACCGGGACGGCGGACCCGGCGGCGCGCAGCGCGGCGGGGATGTCGTGCTTGGCGTGGAAGGCTCGGCCGAGCAGCAGCGGAACGGCGATCGCGTCGGTGAGCCGCGGGGCGACCTGCGCGATCCGGGGCGCGCAGTGGTCCAGGTAGGCGGTGGTGACCGGGAGTTCCGGGCGCAGCGCGCGGACGGCGGCGGCCAGGGCGTCGACGGTGGCGGCGTGGCGCGGGTCGCGCGAGCCGTGGGCGAGCAGGAGCAGTGCGGCCGCGCCGCGCCCCGGACGGGGCGCGGACGCGGAGCGGAGCTGATGGAGCGTCATGGTGGGCTACCGGGAGGTGACGAGCAGTCCGCGGCTGCGCAGCACGCGGCGTTCGATCGGGGAGAACACCAGCAGGTCGATGGCGACGCCGACGAAGAGGATCAGGATGATGCCGAGCAGGACGCCGGACATGTCGGAGAACTCGCGCTGGTTCTCCAGGTAGCGGCCGAGGCCGACGCCCAGGTCGGGCGAGGCGGCGATGAGTTCGGCGGCCATCAGGGAGCGCCAGGAGAAGGCCCAGCCCTGCTTGAGGCCGGCCAGGTAGCCGGGGAGGGCGGCGGGCAGCAGGATGTGGCGGGCGCCGCGCAGTCCGGTGGCGCCGAGGGTCTTGCCGGCCCGCAGGAACAGCGGGGGGACCTGGTCGACGCCGGCGATCAGGCCGTTGGCGATCGAGGGGACGGCGCCGAGCAGGATGACGGCGTACATCGCGGAGTTGTTGATGCCGAGCCAGATGACGCCGGCGGGCACCCAGGCGACCGAGGGCAGCGCCTGCAGGCCGGACAGCACCGGGCCGACGGCCGCGCGGACCGGCTTGACCTGGGAGACCAGCAGGCCGATCGGGGTGCCGATCACGACCGCGAGCGCGAAGCCGGACAGGCCGCGCCAGACGCTGGTCCAGATGATGGAGAACAGCGTTCCGGCGTACCAGAGGTCGGTGAGCGAGTGCCAGACGTCGGCGGGGCTGGGCAGCTTGTCGGGGGTGGTCAGCTCCAGGCTGTAGGCGAGCTGCCACAGGGCGAGCACCAGCACGATGCCGAGGACGGGCGGCAGCACCTTCTGACGCAGGATCACCGACGCCGGGGTGCGCTGGGCGTGGACGGTCTCCAGCGCGTCGAGCCCGGCCTCGACGCTGGCGGAGTCGACGGGCTGGTCCTGGACGCGGGCGGCGGTGTCAGTGCTGGACATGGCGGCGGATCTCCCCACGCAGTTCTTCGGTGATCTCGACGGACAGGTCCGCGACCCCGGCGGACTCGATGCGCCGCGGCTGCGGCAGGTCGATCCGCCACTCGCGGGCGATCCGGCCGGGCCGGGAGGAGAGCAGGACGACCCGCTGGGCGAGGCGGACGGCCTCGCGGACGTTGTGGGTGACGAACAGGACGGTGAGCTTGCGCTCGGCCCAGATCCGGGTGATCTCGTCGTGCAGCACGTCGCGGGTGATGGCGTCGAGCGCGGCGAACGGCTCGTCCATCAGCAGCACGTTGGAGCCCTGGGCGAGCGAGCGGGCCAGGGCGACGCGCTGGCGCATGCCGCCGGACAGCTCGTGGACGCGCTTCTTGTAGGAGCCGCCGAGCCGGACCAGCTCCAGCAGCCGCTCGGCCTCGGTCTCCCGCTCGGCCTTGCCGACGCCCGCCAGGCGCAGCGCCAGTTCGATGTTCTTGCCGGCGGTGAGCCACGGGAACAGCGCGTGGTCCTGGAACATCAGGGCGGGGCGGCCGCCGGGGACCTCGATGGTGCCGGAGGTCGGCTGGTCGAGGCCGGCGACCAGGTTGAGCAGGGTGGACTTGCCGCAGCCGGAGGCGCCGAGCAGGGTGGTGAACTCGCCGGGCGCGACGGTCAGGTTGATGTCCTCCAGCACCGGGGCGGAGCTGCCCGGGCGGCCGAAGGTCTTGTGCACGTGCGAGAGGCGGACGGCGTACTCGCCGTCCGCGCGGCCGACGCCGGGGGCGTCGGGCGACGTGGTCAGTGCCGTGGTCACGGGCACCTCCTGCGGGTGGGTTCCGGGCAAGGGCTGGATCCGGGCGGGGATCCGGGGTCCGGCCCCGCGCCCGCCCGGTGACTGGGCATCGGGTGGGCGGGCACGGGGCGCGGACCGCGGGGCGGTGGGGGGAGCCGGCTACTTGGCGCCGAGGCCGGCGTCGGCGACGGCGCTCTGCCCCTTCTCCTTGAGCACCTTGTTGAGCGGGGCCAGGTCGTAGATCCCGGCCAGGTTGGGCTTCTTCAGCAGGCCCGCGGTGACCGCGTGGTCTGCCTCGGCCTGCAGGGTGTTAGCCAGCGGGTCGTCGATGAAGTCGATGTCCTGCCACGCCGGGTCGAGGATCGCGGCGTCCAGCGCGTTGCCGGCGTCGGCCTTGATCTGGTCGTTGGCGGCGGCCTTGGCCTGGTCCGGGTTGGCCTTGATCCAGGCGTTGGTGTTCACCGAGCCGCGCAGCACGGCCTCCACCACGTCCGGGTGCTCCGTGAGGAACTTCTGCGAGACGATGATGTTGGTGATCACGAACTTCTTGTCGGGCCAGATGTCCTTCTCGTTGAGCAGCACCTTGGCGCCGAGGGTGACCAGCTTGGAGGCGGTCGGCTCGGGGACCCAGGCGCCGTCGATGGAGCCGGACTTGTAGGCGTCGGGGGTGACCTTGTTGTCGCTGCGGACCACGCTGACGTCGCCCGCGCCGGACTGCGCGTCGACCTTCCAGCCCTTGCCCGCGAGGTAGTTGAGCAGCGCCACGTCCTGGGTGTTGCCGAGCTGCGGGGTGGCGATCTTCTTGCCCTTGAGGTCGTCCACCGTCTTGATCTTGTCGGGGTTGACCACCAGCTTGACGCCGCCGGAGGCCGAACCGCCGATGATCTTCAGGGACTTGCCGCCGGACTGGGTGTAGCCGTTGATGGCCGGCGAGGGGCCGATCCAGCCAATGTCGATCGAGCCGGCGTTCAGCGCCTCGATCTCGGCCGGGCCGGCGTTGAAGACCTGGGTCTTGATCTGGGTGCCGCCGAGCTCCTTCTGGAAGAGGCCCTGCTTGAGGCCGACCAGCGCGGTGCCGTGGGTGAGGTTGGCGAAGTAGCCGATCTTCACGGTGTCCGCGGAGAGCTTGGCGCCCGAGGCCGCCGGGGCGGCGGACGCCTTGTCCGTGCTCTTGGAGCCGTAGGAGCAGGCGGTCAGCAGGCCGGTGGTGGCGACCAGGGCGACGGCCGCGACGGCGGCCCGTCTGATCCGGCCGGCGTTCGGACGGATCGGGGTATGGGAGGGCTGGGCGCTCGGTGCCATGAGGTGTCCCGTTCGTGAGAGAAGGAAGGTGTGCCTGACATCGGGCCGGGCCGCCCGCCGTGCCTGCTGTGGGAAGGCACGGCCGGGACGGGCTCGGTGACAGGGGATCAGTGCCCCTGTCCGCCCCCACATCGCGTCAGGCCGCCCTGGCCGCTGCCGAGGACGCCGCTGCCGATGCGGCCGCCTTCCTTGTCCATGCCCGAGAACGCCTCGCTGGGCATCAGACCCAGTCCTCCTCTGTCGGAGCGTCGGGAGCGTCGATGGTGCTGACGTTGTCGAAGGCCTCGCCCGCCATGCCGGCGGTGAGGGTGCTGCCGTCGGCCGGGTCGATCAGGATGAACGAGCCGGTCCGGCGGTTGTCGGTGTAGTCGTCGAGGGCCAGCGGCTCGGCGGTGCGCAGCACCACGTGGCCGATGTCGTTGACGTTCAACCCCTCGGCGCCGGAACGCCGTTCGAGGCTGTCGATGTCGATCCGGTAGCTGATCTCCTTGACCAGCGCGCGCACGGTGCGGGTGGTGTGCTTGAGCAGCACCTTCGCGCCGACGTGCAGCGGACGCTCGTTCAGGTGGCAGACGGTCGCCTCGATGTCCTTGGTGGGGACGGGCACCGCGCCGGCCGCGATCAGGTCGCCGCGCGAGATGTCGATGTCGTCCGCCAGCCGGACCGTCACCGACTGCGGGGCCCACGCCAGGTCGGTCGCCACGCCGAGCGCGTCGATCGCCGCGACGGTGGTGGTGTGGCCCGAGGGCAGCACCGTGACCGCGTCGCCGACCCGCAGCACACCGGAGGCCAACTGGCCGGCGTAGCCGCGGTAGTCGTGGTGCTCCTCACTCTGGGGACGGATCACGTACTGCACCGGGAAGCGGGCCGGCTCGAGGCTCGGGTCGGAGCCGACCGGGACGGTCTCCAAGTGCTCCAGCAGCGTCGGGCCGCCGTACCAGTCCATGTGCGCGGACGGCTCGACCACGTTGTCCCCGGCGAGCGCCGAGATCGGCACCGCCACCACGTCCTTGACGCCGAGCGAGGCGGCGTAGGCGGTGAACTCCTCGGCGATGGCGGCGAACACCGGCTCCGCGTAGTCGACCAGGTCCATCTTGTTGACCGCGAGGACGACGTGCGGGACGCGCAGCAGCGCGGCGACCGCGGCGTGCCGACGGGTCTGCTCGACCACGCCGTTGCGGGCGTCGACCAGCACCACGGCGAGTTCGGCGGTGGACGCGCCGGTCACCATGTTGCGGGTGTACTGCACGTGGCCGGGGGTGTCGGCGAGGATGAACCGGCGCCGGGCGGTGGCGAAGTAGCGGTAGGCCACGTCGATGGTGATGCCCTGCTCGCGCTCGGCGCGCAGGCCGTCGGTGAGCAGCGCCAGGTCGGGTGCGTCCTGGCCGCGGCGGCGGGAGGCGTGCTCGACGGCCTCCAGCTGGTCGGTCAGCACCGACTTGGAGTCGTGCAGCAGGCGGCCCACCAGGGTGGACTTGCCGTCGTCGACGCTGCCGGCGGTGGCGAAGCGCAACAGCGAGGTGGCGGTGGCTTCCTGGATGGTGCTCATGGTTAGAAGTACCCCTCGCGCTTGCGGTCTTCCATCGCGGCCTCGGACATCTTGTCGTCGGCGCGCGTCGCCCCTCGTTCGGTGAGGCGGCTGGCGGCGATCTCGGTGATCACGGCGTCGATGGTGTCGGCGTCGGAGTCGACCGCACCGGTGCAGGACATGTCGCCGACGGTGCGGTAGCGCACCAGGCGGCGCTCCACGGTCTCCGACTCCTTCGGGCCGCCCCACTCGCCGGCGGTCAGCCACATGCCGTCGCGCTTGAAGACGTCGCGCTCGTGCGCGTAGTAGATCTCCGGGAGCTCGATGCCCTCCCGCTCGATGTACTGCCAGACGTCCAGCTCGGTCCAGTTGGAGAGCGGGAAGACCCGGACGTGCTCGCCGACCGCGTGCCGGCCGTTGTACAGCGACCACAGCTCGGGGCGCTGGCGGCGCGGGTCCCAGGCGCCGAACTCGTCGCGCAGCGAGAAGACGCGCTCCTTGGCGCGGGCCTTCTCCTCGTCGCGGCGGCCGCCGCCGAACACCGCGTCGAACTTGTTGGACTCGATGGCGTCCAGCAGCGGGACGGTCTGCAGCGGGTTGCGGGTGCCGTCGGGGCGCTCGCGCAGCACGCCGCGGTCGATGAAGTCCTGCACCGAGGCGACGTGCAGCCGCAGGCCGTGCTCGGCCACCGTGCGGTCGCGGTACGCCAGCACCTCGGGGAAGTTGTGGCCGGTGTCCACGTGCAGCAGGGCGAACGGCACCGGCGCGGGGGCGAAGGCCTTCAGCGCGAGGTGCAGCATGACGATGGAGTCCTTGCCGCCGGAGAACAGGATCACCGGCCGCTCGAACTCGCCCGCCACCTCGCGGAAGATGTGCACCGACTCGGCCTCGAGCGCGTCCAGGTGCGACAGCGCGAACGGGCTCTCCCCGGTGTGGATCAGGCTCTGCGTCGCGACGGTCATGCCAGGCCCCTCTCGGTCAGGAAGGCGTGCAGCTCGGTGGCGGACTCGGCCACCGACCGGCCCTGTGTCTGGATCCGCAGCTCCGGGTCCTCCGGAGCCTCGTACGGGTCGTCGACCCCGGTCAGGCCGGAGATCTCGCCGGCCGCCTGCTTGGCGTACAGGCCCTTCACGTCCCGCTCCGAGCACAGCTCGACCGGGGTGGCGACGTGGATCTCCAGGAACTCGGTGCCGTTCGAGGCGTGCCGCTCGCGGACCGCGGCGCGGGAGTCGGCGAACGGGGCGATCACCGGGGCGAGCACCTTCACACCGTTGGCGGCGAGCTTCTCGGCGACGAAGCCGATCCGGGTGACGTTGGTGTGGCGGTCCTCGCGGCTGAACCCGAGGCCCTTGGAGAGGAACTCGCGGATCTCGTCACCGTCCAGCACCTCGACCTTGTGGCCGTCCGCGCGCAGCCGCTCGGCCAGCGCGAAGGCGAGGGTGGTCTTGCCCGCACTGGGCAGCCCGGTCAGCCACACGGTGGCGCCGCGCTCGCGGCCCGCGGCCAGAGTGTCGGCGGTGGTCACGGTGGTTACTCCTGACGGTCGGTGACGGTTGATCAACGGGGGGCGCGGGTCAGAGGTGGATGCCGCACTCGGTCTTGCCGGACCCGGCCCAGCGGCCGGCCCGGCCCGCCTCGCCCTCGCCGGGCTTGGCGGTGCACGAAAGCGGCGAGCAGCCGATCGAGGTGTAGCCCTCCCACAGCAGCGGGTTGAGCAGCACGCCGTTGGCCTGCACGTACGCGTCCACGTCGTCCTGGGTCCAGCGGGCGATCGGGGCGAGCTTCACCTTGCGGCGCTTGGCGTCCCAGGCCACCACCGGGGTGTTGGCGCGGGACGGCGACTCGTCGCGGCGCAGCCCGGTCGCCCAGGCGTCGTACGCGCCGAGGCCCCGGTTCAGCGGTTCGACCTTGCGCAGCGAGCAGCACAGGTCGGGGTCGCGGTCGTGCAGGTGGGGCCCGTACTGGGCGTCCTGCTCGGCCACGGTGAGCTTCGGGGTCAGCGTGATCACGTTGACCGGCATGGTCGCGGCGACCGCGTCACGGGTGCCGATGGTCTCCGCGAAGTGGTAGCCGGTGTCCAGGAAGACCACGTCCACGCCGGGCAGCGCGGTGGAGGCCAGGTGGGCGACGACCGCGTCCTCCATCGAGGAGGTGACGCAGAACCGCTTGCCGAAGGTGTCGGCCGCCCACCGCAGGATCTCCTGCGCGGTGGCCTCCTCCAGCTCCTGCCCGGCCTTCAGCGCGAGCGCCTCGTAGTCAGTCGCGGTCGTCATGTCCGGTACCCCCGTTGGTCGGTGACAGCAGGCCGAGGAACTTCAGCTGGAAGGCCCGGCGGCAGCCGCGGCATTCCCAGGCGCCGTGGCCGCTCTCGTTGGGGAAGAGGTCCTCGTCTCCGCAGTACGGGCAGAAGAACGGGGCCGCGCGCTCACTCACGACAGCTGCTCCTCACTGGCCCGGGCCGCCCACTGGGCGAAGCGCTCGCCGTCGTGGCGGTCGGCCTGGTAGCGGGTCAGCAGCCGCTCGACGTAGTCGGGCAGGCCCTCCGAGGTGACCTTCAGGCCGCGGACCTTGCGGCCGAAGCCGGCCTCCAGGCCGAGCGCGCCGCCCAGGTGGACCTGGTAGCCCTCGACCTGGTTGCCCTGCTCGTCGGTGACCAGCTGGCCCTTGAGGCCGATGTCGGCGACCTGGATGCGGGCGCAGGCGTTCGGGCAGCCGTTGATGTTGATGGTCAGCGGCTCCTCGAACTCCGGCAGGCGGCGCTCCAGTTCGTCGATCAGGGTGCGGCCGCGCTGCTTGGTCTCGACGATCGCCAGCTTGCAGTACTCGATGCCGGTGCAGGCCATCGTGCCGCGGCGGAACGGCGAGGGGGTGACCCGCAGGTCGAGCGCCTCCAGGCCGGCCACCAGCGACTCGACCTGCTCCTCGGCGATGTCGAGGACCAGCATCTTCTGCTCGGCGGTGGTGCGCAGGCGGTCCGAGCCGTGGGCGGCGGCGAGTTCGGCGATCTGGCCGAGGACCTTGCCGGAGACCCGGCCGACCCGCGGCGCGAAGCCGACGTAGAACCTGCCGTCCTTCTGCCGGTGCACGCCGACGTGGTCGCGCCACTGGCCGGTGGGCTGCTCGGGCGCCGGGCCGTCGACCAGCTTGTACTTGAGGTACTCGTCCTCCAGCACCTGGCGGAACTTCTCGGTCCCCCAGTCGGCGACCAGGAACTTCAACCGGGCGCGGTTGCGCAGGCGGCGGTAGCCGTAGTCGCGGAAGATCCCGATCACGCCGCCGTAGACGTCCGCGACCTCGTCCAGCGGGACCCAGGCGCCCAGGCGCACGCCCAGCTTGGGGTTGGTGGACAGGCCGCCGCCGACCCAGAGGTCGAAGCCGGGGCCGTGCTCCGGGTGGTTCACGCCGACGAAGGCGACGTCGTTGATCTCGTGCGCCACGTCCAGCAGCGGCGAGCCGGAGACCGCCGACTTGAACTTGCGCGGCAGGTTGGAGAACTCCTTGTTGCCGATGAAGCGGCGCTGGATCTCCTCGATGGCGGGCGTGCCGTCGATGATCTCGTCCTCGGCGATGCCGGCCACCGGGGAGCCGAGGATGACGCGCGGGGTGTCGCCGCAGGCCTCGGTGGTGGACAGGCCGACGGCCTCCAGCTTCTGCCAGATCGCCGGGACGTCCTCGATCCGGATCCAGTGGTACTGGACGTTCTGCCGGTCCGTCAGGTCCGCGGTGCCGCGCGCGTACTCCTCGGAGACCTCGCCGATCGCCTTCAGCTGGGCCACCGTCAGGCGGCCGCCGTCGATCCGCACCCGCAGCATGAAGAACTCGGCGTCCAGCTCGTGCGGTTCGAGGACCGCGGTCTTGCCGCCGTCGATCCCCTCCTTGCGCTGGGTGTACAGACCCCACCAGCGCATCCGGCCCCGCAGGTCGGCCGGGTCGATCGAGTCGAAGCCCCGGTGCGCGTAGATCGTCTCAATGCGTGTCCGCACATTGAGACCGTCGTCGTCCTTCTTGAACTGCTCGTTGGCGTTCAGCGGCGTGAAGTGGCCCATGCCCCACTGGCCCTCACCGCGGTGGCGGGTGACCTTGCGGGCGGCGGGGCGGGGCGCCTGGGCGGCGCCGGCCGGAGCGTCGACCGGTTCGGGAGTGCGGGCCATGATGTCAGTCCTTCGAGCGGCTAGGCAGGTGCGAGGGTGGTGGCGCCCCGGACGCGTGCCGCTCCGACCTGCGGTGTTGCACAGGCGGCAGGAGAGGTGACGCTGGGCCGGGAGGCGTCCGCGCATCCGCTACGGCGGGGATGGGCGTAGGGTGCGCCGGGTGCGGTGCTGCGACGCGGGTGGGGCTCAGGTCACCGGACAGATGGCGCTGGACACGCGAAGGAGGTCGACGTGGAGTCGACCAACCAGGGTGGTTCCGGCGCTAGACATGGCAAGAGATTCGCACGGGGAGCTACTCCCGGTCCACTAACGTCCGCATTGTGGACGTGTGCGTTTCGGATACTGGGACACCGCTGCAAACCCGCGGTCCGGCGGTCCTGTCGGGGCGTCAGATCCGGCCAGAGCGCCGGGCGCCCGCAGGCCCGGCCCCCGCCCGGGCGGGGGCCGGGGGCGCTCCACCGGCCGTGGGGCGCGGGCCGATACCGTAGGGGCGTGCAAGCAGCAGGCAGTACCCCGCACCCCCCGGGCAGCACCGTCCCGGCCGGCGACCGCCCGGCCCGCCGGCGCCGCGGACGGCGGCGCGCCGTGAAGCGCACCACCTGGTACCGCACCCTGTGGGCGCTGCTGAAGGACACCACCAACACCTGCGTCGAGTACCGGGTCACCGGACTCGCCGCCGAGGCGGCCTTCTTCACCCTGCTGTCGATCCCGCCGCTGCTGCTCTGCCTGGCCGGCACCCTCGGCTACCTCGACGACATCCTCGGCGCCGGCACCATCGAGAAGCTCAAGGCGGACATCGTCTCAGCAGCTGGGACGGTGCTCTCACCCTCGTCGATCGACCAGACCGTCCAGCCGCTGCTCACCAGCGTCTTCGACGCCGGCCGGCCCGACCTGATCTCGCTGGGCTTCCTGCTCTCGCTGTGGTCGGGCTCACGGGCGCTGTACATCTTCATCGACACCATCACCGTGATGTACGGCCTGGACGGCAAGCGCGGACTGGTGAAGACCCGGCTGATGTCGCTCGGCCTCTACCTGGGCGCGCTGGTGATCGGCTCCCTGGTGCTGCCGCTGCTGGTCGCCGGGCCCGGCCTGGTGGTCGGCGCGGTACGGGGCTCCGGCGCGGTGGTCAGCGCACTGTACTGGCCGGTCGCCATCGTGCTGCTGATCGTCTTCCTCACCACGCTCTACCACCTGGCCGTCCCGGTCAGCACGCCCTGGCGCGAGGACATCCCCGGCGCGCTGGTCGCCCTGCTGGTCCTGGTGGTCTGCAGCGTCGCGCTGCGGGTGTACCTGGTCAGCTCCGTCGAGGGCCACTCCGTCTACGGCTCGCTGGCCGCCCCGGTCGCCGTCCTGCTGTGGATCTTCGTGGTGGCGCTGGCGGTGCTGATCGGCGCCGCCATGAACGCCGCGATAGACCGCCGCTGGCCCACCGTGGAGACCGCCGACGCCCGCGCCGAGACCGAGCGCCTCAACGAGGACGCCGCCGTCCAGCGCGGCCGCGAGGCCGCCGCCCGCCGCGCCGTCGAACGCGCGGACCGGGCCCGCCAGTTCGGCCTCGCCGAAGGCCACGACGAGGAACTGTTCGACGAGGACGACGACCTCCCACCCCCGTCCGAGTACCCCGAGCGCTGGGCCGGCTTCCTCCCGCACGACGACGTCCGCCGCCGCCTGAACACCCGCCGCCGGCGCCCGCCCGGCCACTGACCGCCGTCCCGCCCGGCCTGACGGCATATCAATCCCCATGAACGGGGCGCGAGTCGGTAAAGAGAAGCCCGCGCCCCCACCCACTGCGGGAATCCGCCGATCGGTTCGTCGACGCAGCCCGCACGCGAACGGCCGCCGCCCGGCTCAGCCGGCCAGCCGCTCCCGCGCCCACGGGTCCGCGCACCGCCCGGCCGCCTCCCGGCGGGCCGCCAGGAAACGCTCCCCGAGTTCCCCGTACGGGGCGTCCGCCCACCGCCAGGCGCCCACCGCGCAGGCCTGCCGGTACGGCCCGCCGCGCTCCACGGCCTCCACCAGCGCCTGCTGCAGCCGCCCGCGCCCGCCCGCGGCGAGCAGCACCTGGGCCAGCCAGCGCGGCGAGCTGGGGTCGTCGTCGGCGAGCAGCGCGTCCAGCACCGCCGGGTAGTGCCGGTCGGTGGCCGCCCGGTCGGCGGCCAGCAGCCGGTAGGCGGCCTGCCGCTTGTGGCCGATCCGGTGGTACTGGGCATACCCGGGCGCGCGCTCGTCGAGCCTGGCCACCCGCGCGTCCTCGACCGGCTCGAACTCGGCCCCCACCGCGGCGAGCAGCGCGTCCAGCGCCGCCTCCTGCGCGTCCAGCCGCGCCTGCTGCTCCATCCCGCCACCCTATGCGGCCACCGGCCCACCAGGCGGCAGATAGTTGCACGCGCGGGCATTTGCGCCCTTGGACTAAACTGGGGGCCACGACACCCGAAGGGAGCGCGGCCCATGACCCGACCGGACCCAGGCCTGGCGCACGGCTGGGGCGCGCTGTCCGCGCTGCACGGCCGGATCGAGGCGCACGTGGAGCGCGCCCTGCAGGCCGGGCACGAGCTGAGCGTCCGCGAGTTCTCCGTCCTCGACGTGCTCTCCGAGCAGCACGACGGCGACGGCGGCCACTTCCGGATGAACCAGCTCGCCGACGCGGTGGTCCTCAGCCAGAGCGCCACCACCCGCCTGGTCACCCGCCTGGAGGACCGCGGCCTGCTCGCCCGCTACCTCTGCCCCACCGACCGCCGCGGCATCTACACCAACGTCACCCCCGACGGCCTCACCCTCCTCGAAGCGGCCCGCCCCACCAACGACCGCGCCCTGCGCGAGGCCCTCGACGCCGCCGAGCAGCGCCCCGAACTGGCCCCCCTGGTCACCGCCGTCCGCGCCCTGCAGCCCGCCCGCACCTGACCCGGGAGGCGCCCACCGGCGGCCCGCGTCGCCCCGCCCCGACCGCAGCCCTCACCAACGCCGAAGGCCGGCCCCCGTACGTTCCGGGGGCCGGCCTTCGTGGTTCGACGGTGCGTCAGTCGCTCTTGCGGCGCTGGCGGCCCGTGCCGTAGTTGGAGCCGCTCTTGGTGCCGGAGCCCGGCTTGGCGCGGCCCGCGGACTTGCCGATGAAGCCCGCGGCCATCTGGCCGGAGCCGCCGCCCGCGGCGCCACCGGGACGCTGCTTGGGGCGCGGACGGCGCGGGTTGCCGCTCATGTCGACGTCCTTGGGCAGGCCGCCGCGCTTCGCCGGACGCCGCCGCGCCTCGCCCTCGTGCTTGGGCGCGCCCTCGCCGCGACGCCCGTCCGCTCGCCGCCCGTCGCCCGCCTTCACGGCGGTCGCCGCGGCCGCCTCGACCTGCACCGCGGCCGAGGCCGGGAGCACGACCGGGACGCCGGTGGGGGTGCGGGCGCCGGTGATCCGCTTCAGCTCGGCGTCGGCGGGGCGGATCTTGGTGATGGTGGGCCGGATGCCGGCGATGGTCATCAGCCGGTTGACCTCGCGGCGCTGCTCGGGCAGCACCAGCGTGACGACGGTGCCGGACTCGCCGGCCCGCGCGGTACGGCCGCCGCGGTGCAGGTAGTCCTTGTGGTCGATCGGCGGGTCCACGTTGACGACCAGGTCGAGGCCGTCGATGTGGATGCCGCGGGCCGCGACGTTGGTGGCGACCAGCGCGGTGACCTGACCGTCGCGGAACTGGTCGAGCACCCGGTTGCGCTGCGGCTGCGACTTGCCGCCGTGCAGCGCGGCGGCGACCACGCCGTGGGCGCGCAGCTGCTTGGCGAGCCGGTCCGCACCGTGCTTGGTGTGCACGAACATGATCACCCGGCCCTCGCGGGCGGCGATCCGGGCGGTGGCCTCGGCCTTGTCGGTCGGCTCCAGCTGGAGCAGGTGGTGGTCCATGGTGGTCACCGCACCGGCGGACGGGTCCACCGAATGGGTGACCGGGTCGCTGAGGAAGCGGTTGACCAGCCGGTCCACGTTGCGGTCCAGGGTGGCGGAGAACAGCATCCGCTGCCCGCCCTCGGCGACCTGCTCCAGCAGCTTGCTGACCTGCGGCAGGAAACCCATGTCGGCCATCTGGTCGGCCTCGTCGAGGACGGTGATCGCCACGTCGTCCAGGAACGCGTCGCCGCGCTGGATCAGGTCGTCGAGCCGACCGGGGGTGGCGACCAGCACCTCGGTGCCGCGGCGCACCTGGTTGGCCTGCCGGGTGATCGACATGCCGCCGACCACGGTGGTGATCCGCAGGCCGAGCACCTCGGCGAACGGGGCGAGCGCCTCGGTGACCTGCTGGGCCAGCTCGCGGGTCGGCACCAGCACCAGGGCCAGCGGCCGGCGGGCGGAGGCGCGCTTGCCGGCGGTGCGCACCAGCAGCGGCAGGCCGAAGGCGAGGGTCTTGCCCGAGCCGGTGCGGCCCCGGCCGAGCACGTCCCGGCCGGCCAGTGCGTCCGGCAGGGTGGCGGCCTGGATCGGGAACGGCTCGGTGACGCCCTGCTTGGTCAGCGCGGCCAGCAGCCCGGCGGGCAGCTCCAGCGCGGCGAAGCTGGCGGCCGGCGGCCGGGACGGGGTGCCCTGGACCGGGGTGAAGTCGGCGGCGGGCGCGGGCGTCGGCGCCTGCGCGGTGCGCCGCGGCCGGCGGGGTCGGCGGGTGGTGTCGGTGCTACGGGGGCGGGACTGCTCGGTCATGCTGCTCCGGTTCCTGAGGGGCCGTCAGCCGCCGCGACGAGGGCGGCGGGGTGGGTCGGCCGTCGGGAAGAGGAGGGAGTGCGCCGCCCCGGCCGGTGGGCGACATGGGCGAGGGCCCGCACCCAGAGGTACGGGCCCTCGCCTGCGACGTGTGAGGTCGGCGTGGAGCCGGACTCAGATGACGCGGATGTTCTCGGCCTGCGGGCCCTTCTGGCCCTGCGTGACGTCGAACTCGACCTTCTGGCCCTCGACGAGCTCACGGAAGCCGGTGGACTGGATGTTCGAGTAGTGCGCGAAGACGTCGGCGCCGCCGCCGTCCTGCTCGATGAAGCCGTAGCCCTTTTCGCTGTTGAACCACTTCACGGTGCCGGTAGCCATAACCGTCTCCACTTTCACTGGGGCATTGGGACCCACACCTCGTGAGCCCCACGTAGCCGCGATCCCCATCCGGAGACAAAACACCGGACAAAACAAATGCGCCTGTTGGTTGGAACCAGCAGGCGCACACATACGTTCATGGGAACCAATACTGCAACTGCTTCGACAATAGCACGGCCGGGCCCGTCAACGGCGGGAAAAGTTCCGCTGGTCACACCGTGTTTCGCCGGGCGCGACAGGGGGCATGCGGCCCGGTCGGGCCGCATGCCCCCTGTCGGGGTCACCGGGTCAGACCCGGCCGGCCGTCTCCGGCTCCCGCTTGGCCAGCGGGTCGGCGTGCGGCTCGGGCATCGCGCCGTGGCCCGGCCACCAGGCGGCCTTGCCGATCAGCGCGGTCAGCGACGGGGTGAAGAACATCGCCATCACGAAGGCCGCCAGCGCGATGCCGAAGGCCATCCCGAAGCCGAACTCCAGCATGAAGACGTTGCCCGCCAGCATGAAGGTGGCGAAGGACGCCGCCAGGATGAAGCCGGCCGCTGCGACGGTCGGGCCGCCGTGGCGCAGCGCCTCGCGGGCCGCCTCGCGGGGGTTGCGGCCCTCGCGGGCCTCCTCGCGCAGGCGGGCGATGATCAGGATGTTGTAGTCGGTGCCGATCGCGACCACGAACAGGTAGATCAGGATCGGCAGCATGAACATCATGCCGCTCTCGCCCTTGACGCTCTGGAAGAGCAGGGTCGCCGCTCCCAGGGTGGCGGTGTAGCCGAGGCCGACCGAGGCCATCAGGTACCAGGGCGCGACCACGCTGCGCAGCTGCAGGCCGAGGACGAGCAGGATCAGCAGACCCGCGACCGGGAAGACCAGCGTGTAGTCGTGGGTCATCGCCAGGTTGATGTCCTTGTAGATGGCGCTGAGCCCGCCGACCTTGGCCTCGGTACCGGCCGGGGCCTCGCTGTGCGCCACGTTGCGGAGCTCGGTGACGGAGTCGATCGCCGCGTTGCTGTCGGGCTTGTCCTTCAGCATGACGGTGAAGTCGGCCGTGGTGCCGTCCTCGCTGACCTGCGGCTTGGCCGAGGCCTGGGCGACACCCGGGACCTGGCCGAGCTTGCCGGCGTACGACTCGAAGGCGCTCGGGTCGAGCTTGGTGCCGGCGGTGCTGGTCAGGTAGACGTGGCTCGGGTCGGCGGCGCCGGCCGAGAAGCCGTTGGCCAGCTTGTCCTGGACGACCATGGACTCCGCGGTCTTGGGCATGGAGCTGCCCGCCAGGTCGAAGATGCCGTTGTAGTTCAGCGCACCGGCCGACAGGGCGACCAGGACCGCGCCGGAGGCGAGCGCCACCAAGCCGGGACGCTTCTCGACCACCCGGCCGAGGGCGGCGAACCGGGCGTTGTTCGGCTCGTTCTTCCACTTCTTGCCGGGCCAGAACACGGCGCGGGCCGGGATGACGGCGAGCAGCGCCGGGGCCAGGGTGAGCGCGGCGAGGGCGGTGACCACGACCGCGATGGCCAGCGCCGGGCCGAGCGCCTTGAACATGCCGAGGCTGGAGAGGATCAGCGCCGCGAAGGCGATGGTGACCGCGCCGGCCGCGGAGGCGATCGCCTCGCCGACCCGGCCGACCGCGTTGACCACGGCCTCCTTGCGGTCGTCGCCGGCCCGCAGCCGCTCGCGGTAGCGGAAGGCGAGGAAGAGGAAGTAGTCGGTGCCGACGCCGAGCACGACCACGATCAGGATCGCCGACAGCACCGGGGTGCTGTCCAGGTTGAACGCCTTGGTGGCGTAGGCGATCAGGCCGTTGGCGGCGGGCATCGCGAACACCAGCGAGACCACCAGCGGGAGCACGCCGGCCAGCACGCTGCGGAAGATGATGCCGACGATGATCGCCACCAGCAGCACGGTGGCCAGGCCGATCACGGCGTCGGCCGAGCCGGAGGCGTCCTGCTGGTCCAGCGACTGGGCGGCGGGGCCGCCGAGCTGGAACTTGACGTCGGTGCCCTGCGCCAGGGACTTGCCGTCCTCGCGCAGCGCCTTGGCGACGTCGCCGTAGGCCTTGGAGTCCTGCTGCTTGGCCTTGTCGATGGCGATCATGGACAGCGCGTACTTGCCGTCCTTGGAGGTGCTCTGGTCACTGACCGGAACGACCTTCTCGACCGCGTCGATCTTCTTGTCGGTGAGGCCCTGGACGATCTTGGCGATGTCGCCCTTGTCCTTCTCGTTCAGCGCACCGCCGTCGTTGCGCTCGAACAGCGCGTACGCGGACGGCGTGAAGCTGCTCGGGAAGGCCTTCTCCTGCACCGAGGCGGCCTGGATCGACTCGTAGTGCTTCGGCAGGAACGATGCCTCGTCGGTCTGGGCGTTGATGGTCGGGGCGGTGGCCGCGACGGCGATCATGCCGACCACCCAGGCCGCGATCACCCACCACGCGCGCTTGACGACGAATTGTCCGATTCGGTGGAACATGCTCGAAATGCCTCCTGGGCATGGTTCACCGCCGCCGGGGGACGGGGACCGGGCAACGGCAGGACCGGGCCGCGAGCGCAGCGCGCTCTAGCCGGTCGGCAGGTAAGGACGTAGGAGCATCCTACGGGCCCTTACCTGCCGCCCGGCAAGTGGGTTTCCCGCGTGTCGCCCCCTAGGGGCGGCCGTATCGCCGCCCCCCACCATCCTCACCCGCGCCAGGCCCCTCCCACCTCGTGCTCCGGGTGGAGATTCGTCCGCCTCAGGGTGGACGCCGGGCTGACCTCAAGGAGGAGGGGGGAGGAGGCCGGGGGTAGGGATAACCCCAGCACACTCCCTGATGCCAGGACCAGGGAAAAGTGGGGAACCAGCCGGATGGTCCGTCAGATCGGCGGTCAATAGCGTCTGTTGTGCCGCCCGAGCAGCGCCGCGGCAGCCACCGCAACCGACCCGGGCGGCCCGAAGCCCGTCCGCATCCTGGGGGATCCACCACCGTGAAGCTAGGACTCGCCGCCACCATGGGCGCCTGGAGCGCCCGCCATCGGAAGACCGCGGTCTTCGGCTGGCTGCTCTTCGTCGTCCTCGCCGCCTACCTCGGCGGGATGCACGGCTCCACCAAGGTCACCGACGCCGAGGCGATGCCCGGCCAGGTGGCGCAGGCCGCCCGGATCCTCGACGACGCGGGCCTGAAGTCCCCGGCGGGCGAGACCGTGCTGGTGCAGAGCCGCACGCTCACCGCCGACGACCCGTCCTTCCGCGCCGCCGTCGACCAGGTCGCCGCCGCCGTCCAGGGCACCGGCCGCACCGCCGACCTGCGCAGCCCCTACGACACCAGGGCGATCTCCGCCGACCGGCACTCCGCCCTGCTCCAGTTCACCGTCTCCGGCGCCGACCGGGAGGCCGCGGTGGCCAACGTCCCCGTGGTGGTGGACGCGGTCGCCGGGGTCCAGGGCGCGCACCGCGACTTCACCATCGAGGAGTTCGGCGAGGCGAGCGCCGGCAAGTGGTTCGACGACCAGTTCAAGAACGACTTCGCCCGGGCCGAGTGGACGGCCGTGCCGCTCGCCCTCGGCATCCTGCTGGTCGCCTTCGGCGCGCTGGTCGCCGCGGTGCTCCCGGTGCTGCTGGCGATCACCGCCTTCGTCGCCGCCTCCGGCCTGGTCGCGCTCTCCTCCGGGATGCTGCACACCAGCAACGACGCCAGCTCCGTGATGCTGCTGGTCGGCCTCGCCGTCGGCGTCGACTACTGCCTCTTCTACCTGCGCCGCGAGCGCGAGGAGCGGGCCGCCGGGCACGACGCGGCCACCGCGCTGCGGATCGCCGCCGCCACCAGCGGCCGGGCCGTGCTGGTCTCCGGCGTCACCGTGGTGGTCGCGATGGCCGGCATGTTCCTCACCGGCATCGCCGACTTCCAGGCGATGTCCTTCGCCACCATCATCGTGGTGATCACCGCGGTGCTCGGCTCGCTCACCGTGCTGCCCGCCCTGCTCTCGCTGCTCGGCGACCGGGTGGAGAAGGGCAAGGTCCCGTTCCTGAACCGGCTGCGCCGGGCCGACGCCCAGCAGGGCGGCCGGGTGTGGAACGCGGTGCTCACGCCGGTGCTGCGCCGCCCGCTGGCCGCCGCGGTGATCGCCGGCGGCCTGCTGCTCGGCCTCGCCGCGCCGACCCTGACCATGCACACCGCCAACCTGACCATCCAGCAGCAGCTCCCCGAGGGCAACGCGCTGGTCGCCACCTCGGCCCGGATCGAGGCCGCCTTCCCCGGCAGCCCCGCCCCCGCCACCGTGGTGGTCAAGGCCCGGGACATCACCTCCCCCGAGATGACCAGGGCCCTCGCCGAACTGCAGTCCCGCGCCCTGGCCACCGGAAAGATGCACGGCCCCACCAACCTCCAGGTGCACGCCGCGCAGAACGTCGCCACCGTCGACATCCCGCTCTACGGCACCGGAAACGACGCGGTCTCCGCCGAGGCGCTGAAGACCCTGCGCACCGAGGTGGTCCCCGCCACGGTCGGCAAAGTGCCCGGCACCGAGGCCCCGGTCACGGGAAACACCGCGGGGTCGGTCGACTTCAACCGGCAGATGTCCGACTCGATGATCCCGGTCTTCGCCTTCGTGGTCGCCTTCGCCTTCATGCTGATGCTGGCCTCCTTCCGCTCGCTCGGCATCGCCGTCACCGCGGTGCTGCTCAACCTGCTCTCGGTCGGCGCCGCGTACGGCGTGCTCTCGCTGGTCTTCCAGCACGGCGTCGCCGCCTCGCTGTTCGGCACCGCCGGGGTCGGCGCGGTGGAGAGCTGGGTGCCGCTCTTCCTCTTCGTGATCCTCTTCGGCCTCTCGATGGACTACCACGTCTTCGTGGTCTCCCGGATCAAGGAGGCCCACGACCGCGGCCTGCCCACCCGCACCGCCGTCGCGCACGGCATCCGCACCACCGCCGGCACCGTCACCAGCGCCGCCGTGATCATGGTCGGGGTGTTCGGGGTCTTCGGCACCCTCTCCATGCAGTCGATGAAGCAGATGGGCGTCGGCCTCGCGGTGGCGGTGCTGATCGACGCCACCGTGATCCGGGCCGTGCTGCTGCCCGCCGCGATGTCGCTGCTCGGCGAGCGGAACTGGTACCTGCCGCGCTGGCTGGCCTGGCTGCCGAACCTGGACCACACCGAGGCGGCCGTCCCGGCGCCGCGGGAGAAGGCGCTCGCCGAGCTCTAGCCTCCCTCCCCCTGCGCCCCACTCCCCCGACAATGGTCGGGTGATCTTCGACGAACCCAGGGCCGAGGCCCTGCTCCGCGAGGCGTGCGCCCCGGCCGGGATCGATCCGGCCGGGGCCGCGCTCATCTCGCTCGGCCAGAACGCCGTCTTCGAACTGCCCGCCGAACGGCTGGTCGCCAAGGTGGGCCGCTCCCCCGGCGAGGCGGCCCGGGCCGAGCGGGAACTGCGGGTGGCCGGCTGGCTGGACGCGGCCGGGGTGCCGGTGGTGCGCCCGGCCGCCGCCGGGGTGGCGCTGGCCCAGGGCCACCCGGTGACGTTCTGGCACCGCCTCGCCCCCGCCGTCCGGCCGGCCCGCCCGGCCGACCTCGCCCCGCTGCTGACCGCCCTGCACGCGCTGCCCGCCGCACCGTTCCCGCTCGGCAGGCGCGACCTGCTCGCCCCGGTGGAGAGTTGGCTCGCCGTCGCGGAGGGTCACCTGGACCCCGCCGACACGGCCTTCCTGCGTGCCCGGAAAGAGAGCTTTGTCACCGCGATCGCCGAGCTCGCCCCCGCCCTGCCGCCCGGCCCGATCCACGGCGACGCCCTCCCGCGCAACGTGCACGTCACCCCGGACGGCCCGGTCCTGCTCGACCTGGAGTACGTCGCCTCCGACCTGCGCGAGCACGACCTGGTGGTGCTGGCGCTCAGTCAGGACCGGTACGGCGTACCGGCCGCGGACGTCGCGGCGTTCACCGCCGCCTACGGCTGGGACGTCCGCGACTGGCCGGGATTCGCCGTGCTGCGCGGTGCCCGGGAGACCGCCAGCGCCGCCTGGGTGGCCCAGCAGACGCCCGGAAACCCTTCCGCGCAGGCCGAGTTCCGTCGCCGGGTGACCTCGCTGCGTGAGGGCGACACTTCAGTACGCTGGTTCGCGTTCTGACCGTTCCCGTGCGGAGCCCGCCTTGTGGCGCAGCGCACACCGCGCGGAACCACCTCGTTCGTACCTGGCGTCGTTCTCGCTGAGACGCCCCGTCCAAGGCGGCCGGTACGACGTCAGGAGTCGCCCCATGGTGTTCCCCCGTTCTCTCGTCCGTCGTCGTCCGCTGATCCTCGGCGCCTCCGCGCTGCTCGCCCCGGCCCTGCTGGTGGCGTGCGGCGGGCAGGGCTCGCCCTCCGCGGCGGGCGATGCCGCGAGCCGCCCCCCCTCGGCGCTGCCGAGCGTGAGCAACAGCACGTCGATGGCGGCGAAGGCGACGCCGGGCGGCGACGCGGTCGCCTCCTCGCCGTTCGCCTCGGCGAGCGGCGACGGCGGGACGCCGGGCGTGGACCCGAGCCAGCCGAAGCCGACCCGGACGCCGTCCGCCCCGCACAGCTCCCAGACGCCGTCCCCGTCGGCGTCCGCGTCCTCGGCCGCGCCCTCCGCGCCGCAGTCCCCCGCGGGCGGCGGCCACGCCCCGGCCGGGTCGGTGCTGAGGCACACCGCCTCCGGCGGCAAGACGGTGGCGCTGACCTTCGACGACGGCCCGGGCCCGGCCACCGGCCAGGTGCTGGACCTGCTGGCGCAGTACGGCGCGCACGCGACGTTCTGCCAGATCGGCAACAACGCCAAGGCCAACCCGGCCGCGGTGCAGCGCATCCTGGCCGAGGGCCACCGGCTGTGCGACCACACCGTGGACCACCCGCAGCCGATGCACACGCAGTCCCACGACCAGCAGGTCGCGGAGATCGGCGACGCCAAGGCGATGATCCTGAAGGCGGCCGGCGGCAGCGCCGACATCACCTGGTGGCGTGCCCCGGGCGGCGACTTCACCGCGGAGAACGTGCAGATAGCCGCCGACCAGGGCATGAAGTCCCTGGGCTGGACGGTCGACCCGAAGGACTGGTCCCGCCCCGGCGTGCAGTCGATCGTCTCCACCGTGCAGCAGACCCTGCGCCCGGGCGGCGTGGTGCTGATGCACGACGGCGGCGGCGACCGCACCCAGACCGTGGCGGCGCTGAAGCAGCTGCTGCCCTGGCTGGTGGCGCAGGGCTACACCTTCGACTTCCCGCACTCCTGACCGCAGCTCTCTGACCGCTGTCCCGGCGGCAGTCCTGACGCCGGGTCAACTCACCTGTCAGGAAGCCGCCTTGAGCGGCCACCGGGGGTCGACCACGGCGGCCGGGTCCTTGCGGCGCAGCCAGCTCTCCAGGTCGACGGCCCAGTCCCGGTACCAGTCGATCTGACGGCGGTGCAGTTCGGCCAGCGGCAGGTCGCCGGCCTCCACCGGGTAGCGGTCGCCGAGCGCGACGGCGACCCGGACGGCGGCCAGCGCGTCGCTGCCCGCCTCGTGGGCGTCGTGCAGCTCGACGCCGTAGACCTCGCAGACCCGTTGCAGGGTGCGCGAGCCCTTGCGGTACTTGTCCAGCGCGCGGTCGACGACCATCGCGTCGACCACCGGGGAGACCTCCCGGCCGAGCCGTTCGGCGAGGGTGGGCCGGCGGTGGCGGCGCAGTTCGGCGTCGAGCAGCGACAGGTCGAAGGTGGCGTTGAAGGCGACCACCGGGCGGCCGGCGTCGAGCCGGCGGCAGAGCGCGTCGGCGATCTCCTCTATCGCCTCGGCGGCCGGCCGGCCGTGGCCGCGGGCCTCGGCGTCGGTGATGCCGTGGATCGCGGCGGCCTCGGCCGGGATCGGGATGCCCGGGTCGATCAGCCAGTTGGCGGTGGACTCGACGCGCCCGCCGAGGGTGTCGACCACGGCGGCGGTGACGATCCGGGACTCCTCCGGGTCGGTACCGGTGGTCTCCAGGTCGAAACCGGTCAGCGGCCCCTTCCACCAGGTCATATGGTGTGTCCTTCCGTCAGCACTGCCACGATGCGCACTATCATCCCGCGCGGCTGTGACAGCGCTGACGGCGCGTCCGGTCCGGAGCGTGCCGGGCGGGCTCAGACCGCGGCGAGCAGGCCGCTCCCGTAGTGGTCGTCGCGGTCGCGGACGCCGGGCAGTGCGAAGAAGTAGCCGCCGCCGGTGACCTGCAGGTACGCGGCGAGCGGCTCCCGGGCCAGCCGGTGCTGGACGGCCTCGAACTGGCGGGCCGGGTCCTGGTTGTAGCAGCAGAACTGGAGCCCCATCTCCTGGCCGCCGTCGGGCGCGATGCCGCGGTCGTAGTTGTAGCCGCGGCGCAGGATCCGGCTGTCCTCGGTGGCGGGGGTCTGCGGGTTGGCGAGCCGGATGTGCGCGGTCAGCGGGATCACCTTGCCGTCGGGGTCCTTGCGGTAGTCGGGCCGGTCCTCGATGCGGGTGCCGCCGAGCGGGGCGCCGGTGTCCCGGTGGCGGCCGATGATCCGCTCCTGGTCGGCGACCGGGAGGCGCTCCCACTCCTCCACCCGCATCCGGATGGTGCGCAGCACCTGGTAGCTGCCGCCGGTCGCCCAGGCCGGTTCGGCGCTGTTGGCGGTGACCCAGACCAGGTGGTCGAGTTCGCGGGCGGAGCCGGTGTCGGGGTTGGCGACGCCGTCGTGGAAGCCCATCAGGTTGCGCGGGTTGTGTTCGGGTCGGGGCGGGTTCTGGAAGCCGTCGACCCGCCAGCGCGGACGCACCAGGTCGCCGGCCGCCGCGCCCAGCGAGCGCAGGGCGTGCAGCACGGCGTCCTGGTCGGCGGCGCACAGCTGCAGCGAGAGGTCGCCGGCGCTCTCCGCCTCGCGCACCTCGTCGCCGGGGAAGGCGGGCATCGGGCCGAGGCGCACCGGCTTGGCCCGGTGGAGCCCGTACCGGGAGTCGAAGAGCGAGGCCCCGACGCCGACGGTGACGGTGAGGCCGTCGGCGGGTGCGGTGGGGCCGAGCATCCCGTTGTCGTCGGGCGCCGGGGTGCCCTCGGTGAGCAGCCGGGCCCGGTCGGTGAGGGCGCGCAGCAGCCGCTCCAGCGCGGCCCGGTCGGGGGCGAGCACGTCGTACACGGCGAACACGGCGTAGCCGGGAGCGGGTTCGGTGATGCCGGCCTGGTGCGGGCCGTGGAACGGGACGGTGGCGCGGGGCCGGGTGGTCTGGCGCGGGGCCGCCGCGGCGGGCGGGGCGCCGAGGGTGAGCGCGGCACCGGCGGCGAGGCTGCCGCGGACGAAGCCGCGGCGGTCGAGCGGGAACGGGCAGCGGCTGGACTGGTCGGCCATCGGGGCTGGCCTTTCTGCGACGGGCGGAGTGGGCACTGCCCGCTTCCGTACCAGCCCCGGCGGCCCGGCTAGCGGACTGGTCCCCGAGCTCCGCCCGCTTGCCACACCCGACCATCCGAACAGCCGATAATCACACGAAACATCACCCCGATGCCCGCACCGGAACCTCGCCCACGGCGCACCGGCCGGCTCGGCTCGCCGACGGTCCGTCAGGACACCGCCCGGGAGTCCCCCCAGAGCCCCTCGAACTCCTCGCGGTAGACCTCCAGCAGCCCGGGCTCGGTGCCGCCGGCCTCCTGGCCGGCCCCGCCGCGCAGCACCAGGGCGGGCGACTCGATGCCGCGTGCCTTGCGCAGGTAGGGCTGGATCACGCCGAGGTCGGTGGAGCGGCGGCGGCCGCCGGGACCGGTGGTGCGCGGACCCTCCACCAGGTAGGCGGTGAACCGGGGCAGCTCGTCGAAGACCCGGATCTCGAAGCCGCCGGGGTCCCGCAGCCGGGCCCGCACCCGCCGCACGTGCATGATGTTCATCTCCACGGCGCGCCCCAACTCGCCGCGCCCGAGGCCGAGTTCGCGCTCGCGCCGGCGTACCGCACTGCTCGCCGGGTTGAGGAACAGCAGCCGGACCCGGCAGCCCTCCGAGGCCAGCCGCACCAGCCGCTTGCCGGTGTAGTTCTGGCACAGCATGCCCAGCCCGATGCCGACCGCGTCGAGCCGTCGCGCCCCGTCGAGCAGGTCCTCCACCGGCAGGTCGCGCTGCAGCCGGACCCGGTCGGCGTGCACCGCGACCACGTCGGCGTACCGCCCGGCGACCAGTTCCTCGACCACGTCGGCGGGCACCCCGCCGTGGCCGCCGTCGAGCAGCGCGAGCAGCCGGGCGGCGGCCCGCTCGGTCTGGTCGAGCACGGTCTGCGACAGCGCCCGGTTGCGGGAGACCACGTGCCGGGCGACCTCCAGTTCGTCCAGCGCCAGCTCGATCTCCCGGCGGTCCAGCAGGTGCGGCTCGAAGCACGGCCAGTGCTGCACCATCAGCTCGCGCAGCTGGGGCAGGGTGAGGAAGACCAGCGGGTCGTCGTCGGCCGGGTCGAGCAGGTAGCCCTTGCGGCGGGAGACCTCGCGCACCGCGGCGGCCCGGTGCACCCACTCCTCGCCGGCCGGTCCGGCGGCGGCGGTCACCCACTCCTCGCCGTGCGCGGGCGCGTACACCGGGCGCAGCACCTCGTCGACCAGGGCGCGCATCCGCTGCTCCACCAGGTTCAGCCACACGTACGCCCGCCCGGCCAGCCGGACCCGGCGGTAGGCGTCGTCCCACTGCTCGGCGGCCCAGGCGGGCGGCAGGCCGCCCTCGGCGGGGCCGGGCTGCGGGGGGAAGGGGCCGCGTCCGCTGCCGGGCCGGATGACCAGCGTGGGGGCCTCGCTGCGCCCGGCCCGCGGGTCAGGACCGTCGCCGCCGGCGGGGAACCCCATCCACTACCTCACTTCTCACCCGCAGCCGCCGGGATGACGGTGCGTCCGCTGACACTCCACCATGGCGGCCCCGGTCAGCGTCGCATGGGCCCGGGAGTCTGCGCGGTCCGGACGATCAAGCGTATCGTCCGGGCCCGCCGCCACGCAGCCCTCTTGACAGCAAGCCCGACGCTCCGTCACCTCGGGCCCCGGCCAGGGAGACCGGCGCGACACCTGGGACACCCGTTCGGGCGAACAAAGGCCGAATGGACGCGGACTTCGCCCTCCCTTTGGGGAGTATGCGAATGTGCCGTGCGTCACGACGTGACGGCCATGCACATGCTCGGGCGCTCCGCCGGGAAACCCCTCGATGGAGCGCCAGTTCGCGTCTGGCACAGGGAAGTTGAGGACACATGCAGGTCTGGCCGGGGCAGCCGTACCCGCTCGGCGCCACCTATGACGGGGCGGGCACCAACTTCGCCGTGTTCTCCGAGAGCGCGGACCGGATCGAGCTCTGCCTGATCGCCGAGGACGGCTCGGAGACCGCGGTGGAGCTGCGCGAGACCGACGCCTTCGTCCGGCACGCCTACCTCCCGGGCGTCCAGCCCGGCCAGCGCTACGGCTTCCGGGTGCACGGCCCGTACAACCCGGGCCTGGGCCTGCGGCACAACTCCGGCAAGCTGCTGCTCGATCCGTACGCCAAGGCGATGAGCGGCCACATCGACTGGGACGAGTCGGTCTACGGCTACCACTTCGGCGCCCCCGAGCGCCGCAACGACCTCGACTCCGCGCCGCACACCATGCACTCGGTGGTGATCAACCCGTACTTCGACTGGGGCACCGACCGGCCTCCGCGCACCGACTACCACCGCACCGTGGTCTACGAGGCGCACGTCAAGGGCCTCACCCGGCTGCACCCCGGCATCCCCGAGGAGATCCGCGGCACCTACGCGGGCCTGGCCCACCCCGCCGTGATCGAGCACCTGGCCAAGCTCGGCGTCACCGCCATCGAGATGATGCCGGTGCACCAGTTCGTCCGCGACCACCGGCTGCGCGACCTGGGCCTGGCCAACTACTGGGGCTACAACACCATCGGCTTCTTCGCCCCGCACTCCTCGTACTCCTCCACCGGCGACCGCGGCCAGCAGGTGCAGGAGTTCAAGTCGATGGTCAAGGCGCTGCACGCGGCCGGCATCGAGGTCATCCTCGACGTGGTCTACAACCACACCGCCGAAGGCAACCACCTCGGCCCCACCCTCTCCTTCCGCGGCCTGGACAACGCCTCCTACTACCGCCTCGCCAAGGACCAGCGCTTCTACGAGGACACCACCGGCACCGGCAACTCCCTGCTGATGCGCAGCCCGCACGTGCTCCAGATGATCATGGACTCGCTGCGCTACTGGGTCACCGAGATGCACGTCGACGGCTTCCGCTTCGACCTCGCCGCCACGCTGGCCCGCCAGTTCCACGAGGTCGACCGGCTCTCGTCCTTCTTCGACCTGGTCCAGCAGGACCCGATCGTCTCCCAGGCCAAGCTGATCGCCGAACCCTGGGACCTCGGCGAGGGCGGCTACCAGGTCGGCAACTTCCCGCCGCTGTGGACCGAGTGGAACGGCAAGTACCGCGACACCGTCCGCGACTTCTGGCGCGGCGAGCCCGCGACGCTGGCCGAGTTCGGCTCCCGCCTCACCGGCTCCTCCGACCTCTACCAGGACGACGGCCGCCGCCCGATCGCCTCCATCAACTTCGTCACCTGCCACGACGGCTTCAGCCTGCGCGACCTGGTCTCCTACAACGACAAGCACAACGAGGCCAACCACGAGGACAACCGCGACGGCGAGTCCTTCAACCGCTCCTGGAACTGCGGCGCCGAGGGCGACACCACCGACCAGGCCGTCCTCGACCTGCGAGCCCGCCAGCAGCGCAACTTCATCGCCACCCTGATGCTCTCCCAGGGCGTCCCGATGCTCTCCCACGGCGACGAGCTCGGCCGCACCCAGCGCGGCAACAACAACGCCTACTGCCAGGACTCCGAACTCACCTGGGTGCACTGGCCCTCCGCCGCCCCCACCGCCGAGGGCGCCGACGCCCGCCTGCTGGAGTTCACCCAGGCGATGATCTGGCTGCGCCGCGACCACCCCGTCTTCCGCCGCCGCCGCTTCTTCCACGGCCGCCCGGTCTCCGGCACCCACGACGACCTCACCGACATCGCCTGGTTCACCCCCGGCGGCGAGGAGATGACCAAGCAGGACTGGTCCACCTCCTACGCGAAGTCCCTCACCGTCTTCCTCAACGGCAACGCCATCTCCGAGCCCGACCGCCGCGGCGGCAAGATCGTCGACGACTCCTTCCTCCTGATGTTCAACGCCCACTCCGAGGCCCTCACCTTCACCGTCCCCGCGGACCACGGCGAAGCCTGGCAAGTCGTCGTCGACACCTCCCTCCCCGCCGTCCCCCCACGCGGCACCGGCCCCCGTGTCAAAGCCGGCGACACCCTCCGCCTCACCGACCGCTCCCTGATGGTCCTCCAACGCCCCGCATAGCCTCCGGCGAAGCCGGCCAACCCGAGACCGAACGCCACTCGCCTCGCCGTTCCCCCACCCCCCGATCGGGGTAACCCCCTTGCGGCACAAGGCCGTTGATACAGGGGGTACGAAGCACATGGCACGTGGATGGCTGATCACCGGTTGTTCGTCCGGTCTCGGACTGGCGCTGACCCGGGCGGTACTGGAGGCCGGGGACTCGGTGGTGGCGACCAGCCGCCGGGCCTCGCCGCTGGAGGCGCTGGCGGCGGAGTTCCCCGACCGGCTGACGGTGACCCGGCTGGAACTGACCGACCCGGGCGCCTGCGCCGCCGCGGTCGAGCTGGCACAGGACCGCCTGGACGGGATCGACGTCCTGGTGAACAACGCCGCCGTCGGCCTGTTCGGCGCGGTGGAGGAGATCTCGGACGCGGAGCTGCGGGAGCAACTGGAGGTGCTGGCGGTCGCGCCGTGGCGACTGTCGCGCCTGGTGCTGCCGCTGATGCGGGCGCGGGGCGGCGGACACATCGTCAACGTCTCCTCGCTCGCTGGCCGGACCGGCTTCGCGGGCCTCGGCGCCTACGTGGCGGGCAAGTTCGCACTGGAGGGCATGAGCCTGACGCTGGCCGCCGAGGCCGCCCCGTTCGGCGTCCGGGTGACGGTGATGGAGCCGGGCGGCTTCGCCACCTCGTACGGCACCTCGATGACCGAGGCGGCGGACCGGCTGCCGGTGTACACGGAGGCGCTGGCGCCGATGCACGGCGCGCTGCGCGGGATGGCCGACAACGCGGAGCTGAACCGTCCGGAGCACTTCGCGGAGCTGGTGCTGCGCGCGGTCGCGGATCCCGCCGCGCCGCTGCGGCTGCCGGTCGGCCCGGACGCGTACGGGTTCCTGACGGCCGCGCACGCCGCCGAGGCCGCCGACCTGGCGGCGGGTCAGGCGCTCAGCGGCGCACTGCAGCCGGCGCCCGACCCGGCCTGACGGTCCGTCGGGAGGCGTGCCGTGCGCGCGTTCGCCGCGGTGCGCGGTACGCCTCCTCCGGGCCCGGGTTGGGGCGTGCCGTGCGCCCGTTCGGCGCAGTGCGCGGTACGCCTCCCCCGGCCCGGGTAGGGATCGGGTATGACGTCAGCCGCCGCACGCCCTCCGACGGCCAGTTACCGGCTCCAGCTGCAGCCGGAGTTCACGCTGCACGACGCCCTGCGGGCGGTGCCGTACCTGGCGGCGCTCGGGGTGTCGCACCTGCACCTGTCGCCGCTGCTGGAGGCCGCGCCGGGGTCGACGCACGGGTACGACACGGTCGACCACGGCCGGGTCAGCGAGCAGCTCGGCGGTGAGGGGGCGCTGCGGGAGCTGGCGGCGGAGTGCCGGCGGCACGGGCTGGGGCTGATCGCCGACGTGGTGCCCAACCACATGGCGCTGCCGGTGCCCGAGCAGTTGAACCAGCCGCTGTGGCAGGTGCTGCGGGACGGCCCGGACTCGCCGTTCGCGGCCTGGTTCGACATCGACTGGACCGCCCAGCCGGGCCCCGCGGACGCCCCGGGCCGCGGCCGGCTGCTGCTGCCGCTGCTCGGCGACCGGCTGGGCGCGGTACTGGACCAGCTGACCGTCGACGGCGACGTGCTGCGCTACCACGAGCACGCCTTCCCGCTGCGCCCCGGCACCGAGCAGCTGGCGCTGCCGGAGCTGCTGGAGCGCCAGTGGTACCGGCTGGCCTGGTGGAAGCTGGCCGACGAGCAGCTGAACTACCGCCGGTTCTTCACCGTGAACGAGCTGATCGCGGTGCGCATGGAGGTGCCGGAGGTCTTCGAGGCGACCCACGCGGTGCTGCTGCGGCTGCACGCGGAGGGCGTGCTGGACGGCTTCCGGATCGACCACCCGGACGGGCTGGCCGATCCGCGCGGCTACCTGCGGCGGCTGCACGAGGCGACCGGCGGGGCGTACACGGTGGTGGAGAAGATCCTCACCGGGGAGGAGCGGCTGCCCGACGACTGGCCGTGCGCGGGCACCACCGGCTACGACGCGCTGCGCCGGATCGACGGGGTGCTGACCGACCTGGTGGGCGCGGAGCAGCTGGTGGCCGCCTACCGGCGGGACGTCGGCGACCGGACGGGCGCGGCGGAGGCGGCCCGGCTGGGCCGGGCGGAGATGGTGGCGCCGGGCGGGGCGCTGGCGGCGGAGACCGACCGGCTGGTGCGGCTGGTGGAGCGGATCTGCGCGGCGGAGACGGCGCTGGCCGACCACTCGCCGCTGGAGGTGCGCCGGGCGCTGGAGGGCCTGCTGACGGAGTATCCGGTGTACCGGCCGTACGTGGTGCCGGGCGAGCCGGCCCCGCCGGCGGCGGTCGGGGCGCTGGCCGCGCCGGACGGGGCGTCGGGCACGGAGCTGCTGGTGCGGGGGCTGGCCCTCGGGGAGCTGGGGCGCTCGGCGGCGAAGGACGAGTTCTGCGCCCGGTTCGGGCAGACCGCGTCGGCGGTGGCGGCGAAGGGCGTGGAGGACACCGCCTTCTACCGGTGGAACGCGCTGCTGAGCCTGAACGAGGTGGGCGGGCTGCCGGAGCGTCCGGGGCTGCCGCCGGCCGAGTTCCACCGCTGGTGCGAGGAGCTGGAGCGGGCCTGGCCGCAGTCGATGACGGCGCTGTCCACGCACGACACCAAGCGCAGCGCGGACGCCCGGGCGCGGCTGATGGTGCTGGCCGAGCTGCCGCAGGCGTGGGCGGCGGAGTGCGCGGCGTGGACGGTGGCGGCGGGCCCGTGCGCGGACCGGCCGACCGCCTGGCTGCTGTGGCAGACCCTGCTGGCGGCGTGGCCGCTGTCCGAGGAGCGGCTGCTGGGGGTGGCGCTGAAGTCGGTGCGCGAGGCGAAGCGGCGCACCTCGTGGACCGAGCCGGACGAGCCGTTCGAGCGCTGGCTGACCGAGTACGCGCGGGGTGCGCTGGCCAATCCGGGCCTGTCCCCGCGGATCGCCGGGTTCGTGCGGCTGCTGGCCCCGTTCGCCCGGGTGAACTCGCTCTCCGGCGCGCTGCTCCACCTGCTGATGCCGGGCGTGCCGGACGTCTTCCAGGGCGGCGAGGAGCCGCTGTACACCCTGGTCGACCCGGACAACCGGGCGCCGGTGGACCTGGGCGCGCTGGCGGTGCGGCTGACCGACTCGGCCGCGCCGCGGGCCGGGGACCTGACGCGGGAGAAGCTGCACCTGACCACCAACGCGCTGCACCTGCGCCGTACCCGCGAGCTCGGCCCGTACCGGCCGCTGGCGGCGACCGGCCCGGCGGCCGAGCACCTGCTGGCCTTCGGCCGCGGCGAGCGGGTGATCTGCGCGGTGACCCGGCTGCCGTACGGCCTGCACCGGGCGGGCGGCTGGCGGGAGAGCGAGCTGGACCTGCCGGCCGGGAACTGGACGGACCTGCTGACGGACCGCCACTTCATGGGCGGCCCGGTCGAACTGTCTTATCTGTTCAAGCAGTTGCCGGTGGCGCTGCTCGCGGAGGGGTCATGACGTCGTACCAGGTGTGGGCACCGGACGCGAAGGTCGTCGAGGTCGAGGTGGGGGCGATCCCGTACCTGCTGGAGCGCGACCCGGACCGCCCCGGCTGGTGGCGGGGGGAGGGTCCGGACGGCGACTACGGCTTCCGGCTGAACGGCCTGCGGGCGCTGCCGGACCCGCGCTCGCCCCGCCAGCCGTTCGGCCCGGACGGGCTGAGCCGCCCGGTCGACCACGCCGCGTTCCCGTGGTCGGAGACGGCCTGGCGCGGCCGGCCGCTGCCCGGCGCGGTGGTGTACGAGCTGCACGTCGGCACCTTCACTCCCGCCGGGACCTTCGACGCGGCCGCCGAACACCTCGACCACCTGGTCGAACTCGGCGTCGACTTCGTCGAGTTGATGCCGGTCTGCCCGTTCCCCGGCCGCTCCGGCTGGGGCTACGACGGGGTGTCGCCGTGGGCCGTGCACGAGCCGTACGGCGGGCCGGACGGCCTGAAGCGCTTCGTCGACGCGGCGCACCGCCGCGGCCTGGGCGTGGTGCTGGACGTGGTGCACAACCACCTCGGCCCGTCCGGCAACTACCTGCCGAAGTTCGGCCCGTACTTCACCGACCGGCACCACACGCCCTGGGGCGCCGCGGTCAACCTGGATGCCCCCGGCTCGGACGAGGTGCGGGCCTACCTGATCGGCAGCGCGCTCGCCTGGCTGCGCGACTACCGGATCGACGGGCTGCGGCTGGACGCGGTGCACGCCCTGGCGGACGACCGGGCGCTGCCGTTCCTGGAGGAACTCGCCCGCGAGGTCGAGGCGTTGGCGCAGGCCACCGGCCGGCCGCTGTTCCTGGTCGCGGAGTCCGACCTGAACGACCCGCGCACCACCGCGCCGCGCCCGGCCGGGGGCCAGGGCGTGACCGCGCAGTGGAGCGACGACTTCCACCACGCGCTGCACACCCTGCTGACCGGCGAGTCCCAGGGCTACTACGCGGACTTCGCGGCCGACCCGTACGCCGCGCTGGCCAGGACGCTCACCCGGGGCTTCTTCCACGACGGCGGCTGGTCCTCGTTCCGCGGCCGCTCGCACGGCCGCCCGTTCCCCGCCGAGTACGGGCACCGGCTGCTCGGCTACGCCCAGACCCACGACCAGGTCGGCAACCGGGCCACCGGCGACCGGCTCTCGGCCTCGCTGCCGCCCGGCCGGCTGGCCGCCGCGGCGGCGCTGGTGCTGACCTCGCCGTTCACCCCGATGCTGTTCATGGGCGAGGAGTGGGGCGCCGGCACCCCCTGGCAGTACTTCACCGACCACACCGACCCGCAGCTCGCCGAGGCCGTCCGGCAGGGCCGGCGCCGGGAGTTCGCCGAGCACGGCTGGCGCGCCGAGGACGTCCCCGACCCGCAGGACCCGGCCACGGTCCGCGCCTCGACCCTCGACTGGTCCGAGCCCGGCCGCGCCCCGCACGCCGAACTCCTGGACTGGTACCGCCGGTTGATCCGCCTGCGGCGCTCCGCCCCGGAACTGGCGGCCGCCGACCTGTCGGCCGTCCGGGTCCGGTACGACGCGGCGGCGGGCTGGCTCGTCGTGCACCGCGGCAGCCACCGGGTGCTGGTCCGGCTCGGCGGCGAGCAGCCGCTGGCCGTCCCGCTGGACGGCGCCTTCGCCTCGTTGGCGGCCCTGTTCGGCGAGGGCGGCCCGGCCGGCGGCGAGGGCTTCCTGCTCGGCCCGGACGCGGTCGCCGTCGTCCGGGTGCGGTGACCGGCGGCCACTACCAGAGGAACTCGGCGATCCGGGCGTGCAGCCCGGCGGCGTCCAGGCCGTACGCGGCCAGGTGCTCGGGGATCGACCCGTACTGCCGGTGCTCGGCCACCGGCACGCCCAACCCCAGGACCCGGTGCGGCAGTTCGGCCAGGGCCTGGTGGGCGGCGTTGGCCGAGGTGCCGGCCAGGTACGGCTCGACCAGCACCACGTCCGCCCGGTCACCGACCGCGGCCCGCAGCCCCGCCGCGTCGAACGGCCGCACGGTCGCCGCGTACAGCACGGTGACGTCCAGCGTGTCGGTGGCCGCCAGCACCTCGTCCAGCAGCGGGCCGACCGCGACCACCACGCCGCGGCTACCCTGACGAACCGTCAGGAACTGTCCGGGGACGACCGGTTGCGCGTCGCGGTTCTGCTGCGCGGAGAGCCGGACGTACTGCAGGGAGTCGCCGTCCGCGACCGCGTGCCGCAGCAGCAGGTCCGCCTCGGCCGGGTGGCCGGGCACGTGGACGTTCCAGCCCGGCAGGGTGTCCAGCAGCGCCACGTCGCCCGGCGACATGTGGGTGCGGCCCCCGGCCGGCCAGTCGTAGGAGCCGGCGGCGCTCACCAGCACCGCGCCGACGCCCTGGTGCACCAGGTCCAACTTCACCTGCTCCCACGGGCGTTCGATCAGGAAGCTGGCGAAGGTGTGGGCCACCGGCCGCATCCCGGTGAGCGCCAGCCCACCGGCCGCGCCGATCAGCAGCTGCTCCCGGATGCCCACGTTCACCACCCGGTCGGGGAACCGGGCGGCCGCCCCGGCGAAGCCCGCCGTGCCGATGTCCGCCAGCACCACCGCCACCCGCGGGTCCTGCTCCAGCAGCTCGCTCACGGTCGCACCGAACTGCTCACGCATCGTCAATTCCAGGGTCTGCATCGGAGGTCCTCCCCTTCTCAGGCGTCTTCTCAGGCGTTCTTGGGCTCGGTACGGGCCACCACCGCGTGCGGGCGGCCGGGGTGCGGGGCGGTGAACGCGCGGTGGAGCTGCTCGTGGTCGCGGCCGTCCACCGTCGCGGTCGACCAGCCCTCGCCGGCGAACCGGGCCGCGATGCCGCCGTTCCAGCCGTGCGTGGCCGAGGAGTTGTCGATCACCAGGGTGTGCAGCCGCTCCAGTCCGGACGCCCCGGCGAAGGCCACCGCCTCGTGATTGCTGCCCTCGTCGAACTCGGCGTCCCCGATCAGCACCCACACCGCCGGGTCGGCCAGCCCCTGCGCCCGCAGTCCGAGCGCCGTCCCCACCGCCAGCGGCAGGCCGTGCCCCAGCGACCCCGACCCGATCTCCGCGCCCGGCACCAGCAGCCGGTCCGGGTGGTGGCCGAGTGGCGAGTCATACGACCCGAAGCTCCCCAGCAGCTCCACCGGGAAGAACCCCTTCGCCGCCAGCACCGCGTAGTACGCCATCGGCCCGTGGCCCTTGGACAGCAGGAACCGGTCGCGGTCCTGCGCCTCGATGTTCGCGGGGGTCGTGTTCAGCACCCGGTCGTACAGCACCCACAGCGCGTCGAGGGTGGAGTGGGCCGCCGGGCCGTGCTTCTCGTCGCCGGTCATCCGGGCGATCAGTCGCGGCAGGTCCGCGAATCCGTAACTCGTCATGGCGAAGAGCGTGCAACCTGAAGTCGACTTCAAGTCAAGCGCGCCCTCGGCGGTATCCTGACGATCATGGGACCGACCCGCCACGACCTCCTCACCATCGGCCAGCTCGCCGAGCGCAGCGGCCTGGCCACCTCGGCCCTGCGCTACTACGAGAAGCTCGGGCTGATCCACGCCGAACGCACCACCGGCAACCAGCGCCGCTTCGCCCGCTCCACGCTGCGCCGGGTCGCCTTCGTCCGCGCCGCTCAGCAGGTCGGCCTCTCCCTCGACGAGGTCCGCACCGCCCTCGCCCGGCTCCCCCACGACCGGGCCCCCAGCTCCCAGGACTGGACCGCCGTCGCCACCGCCTGGCAGAGCCGCATCGACCGCCAGATCGCCGAACTCCAGCACATGAAGGCCAAGTTGACCGGCTGCATCGGCTGCGGCTGCCTCTCCCTCACCCGCTGCGCGCTCTACAACGCCGCCGACCGCGCCGCCGAGGCCGGCCCCGGCGCCCGTTACCTGCTCACCCGCGACCCGGCCTCCGGCCCGGAACCCGGCCCGCGGGAGGCCTGAGACCGGGCGCCGGTGGCGGGCGGACGCCATCTGCCGGACCCGTCTCCCGCTCCCCACCCGTCCCGTCTATGCTGCCCCGGAAAGCGTGCCACTGCGACGGGGGAGCAGATATGACCGACCATCAGGAGATCTCGCTGGACTGGATGTCCGGCGACCAGGCCTCCCCGCCGCCCTCGGCCGAGCTCCGCCCCGAGGTGCCGCACCCGGCGCGGATGTACGACTACTACCTCGGCGGCAAGGACAACTTCCCGGCCGACCGGGCCGCCGCCGAGCAGGTGCTGTCGATCAGCCCGCTGGTGCGGATCAGCGCGCTGGCGAACCGCGCCTTCCTGCAGCGCGCCGTGCGCACCGTCGCCGAGCAGGGCATCGACCAGTTCCTGGACATCGGCACCGGCATCCCCACCGCGGGCAACACGCACGAGACGGCGCAGCGGGTGAACCCGGCGGCCAGAGTGGCGTACCTGGACAACGACCCGATCGTGCTGGTGCACGGGCGGGCGCTGCTGGCGGGGGCGAGCGAGGGCAGCGTCTCGGTGCTGCAGGCCGACCTGCGCGACCCGAAGGCGATCCTCGGCGACCCGGCGGTGCGCGACCTGCTGGACCTGGACCGCCCGGTCGGGCTGCTGCTCTTCGCGATCCTGCACTTCATCGACGAGGCGGACGACCCCTACACGACCGTGAAGACGCTGGTCGACGCGCTGCCCTCCGGCAGCTACCTGGCGCTGTCGCACGCGACCGGCGACTTCTCCTCGCCGGAGGACGCCGCCAAGGGCCCGGCGATCTACCGCTCGGCCACCGCGCAGCTGACCATGCGCACCCGCGAGCAGGTGCTGCGGTTCTTCGACGGCCTGGAGCTGCTGGAGCCCGGCCTGGTCACCGCGCCGCTGTGGCGCCCGGACCAGGCGCCGCAGGAGACCGACCCGCAGGTCGCGATCTGGGCGGGCGTGGCCCGCAAGCCGTAGGCCCCGCAGCCGGCCGCGGTCGGCGGTGCGATCATGGTGGCTTCCCCAACTCCCGGGAGGACGCCGTGAATCCGCTGCCGACCGTCGACCTGCCCGCCGCGCTGGTCGACGCCGACTGGCTGGCCGCCCACCTCGGCGCGCCCGGCCTGGTGGTGCTGGACGCCGGGATCGGCGCGCACCGCCACGCCCCGCTGCGGATCCCGGGCGCCCGGCCGTTCGACCTGGACGGCCCGCTCTCCGACCACGCCTCGCCGCTCCCGCACACCATGCCGTCCCCCGCGGACTTCCAGCGCGAACTGCGCGCCCTCGGCGTCGACGACCGCTCCACCGTGGTGGCCTACGACGGCGCGGGCGTGTACTCCGCTCCTCGCGCCTGGTGGATGCTGCGGGCGTCGGGCTTCGACCGGGCCGCCGTCCTGGACGGCGGCCTGCCCGCCTGGCGGGCCGCCGGACACCCCGTCACCGACGCCGAACCTGCCTACGCCCCGGGGGACTTCACCGCCCGGCCGCGCCCGGGCCTGCTGCTCGACCGGACCGCGGTGGCGGCCGCCCTCGCCGACCCGGACACCGCCGTCCTGGACGCCCGCTCCGCCGAGCGCTTCACCGGCGCCGTCCCCGAGCCCCGCCCCCACCTGCGCCGCGGCCACCTGCCCGGCTCCGCGAACCTGCCCTTCACCGAGCTGCTCGCCCCGGACGGCCGCTACCTCCCGCTCCCCGAGCTGCACGCCCGCCTCACCGCCGCCACCGCTGGCCGCCACCGCCTCGTCACCAGCTGCGGCTCCGGCGTCACCGCCTGCGTCCTCGCCTTCGCCGCCCACCTCACCGGCCACCCCGCCACCGCCGTCTACGACGGCTCCTGGTCCGACTGGGGTGCCACGGAGGCAAGCTGACGGACCGTCGGTCTCCGTGAGAGGGCGCTGGGCCACCACATGTGGTGGTCGAGGTCGACGGTCAGCGCGGTGACCAGGACGGAGCGGACCACCAGGGTGTCGAGCAGGACGCCGAGGGCGACGGTGAAGCCGATCTCGGCGAAGCCCACCACCGGAAGGGTGCCGAGGACGGCGAAGGTGGCCGCCAGGATCAGGCCGGCGGAGGTGATCACGCCGCCGGTCGCGGCGAGTCCGACGACCGCGCCGCGGCGGGTGCCGACGTGGGCGGACTCCTCCCGCACCCGGGTCATCAGGAAGATGTTGTAGTCGATGCCGAGCGCCACCAGGAAGACGAAGACGAACAGCGGGAACGCCTGGTCCTGGCCCTCGAAGTGGAAGACGTGCTCGAAGAGGAACACGCTGATGCCGAGCGCCGCGGCGTACGACAGCACCACGGTGGCGATCAGCACCAGCGGCGCGGTCACCGCGCGCAGCAGCGCGGCGAGGATCAGCAGCACCACACCCAGCACCAGCGGGATGATCACCTTGTTGTCGTGCGCGGCGGCCCGCCCGGCGTCCAGGACGACGGCGGTGGAGCCGCCGACCTTGGCGTCGGCGTCGGGGACGGCGTGCACCGCGTCCCGGACCCGGTCGACGGTGGCCTTGGCCTGATCGCTGTCGGGCGGGTCGGTCAGGGTGGCCTGGAAGAACGCCTCGCCCTCGTGCAGCGTCGTCGGCCCGATCCCGGCGATGCCGGGCGTGGCCGCGGCGGCCTGCCGGACCTGTTCGACCGGCGCGGCGTTGCTGATCACCGACAGCGGCGCGCCGGAGCCGCCGGGGAAGTGCTCGGCGAGCACCTGCTGCCCGGTGACCGAGTCGGGCGTGCCGGTGAAGGTCCCGGCGGTGCTCAGTCCGGTGGCGTTCAGCGAGACCAGGCCGACGGTGCAGGCGGCGAGCGCCAGGCCGGTGCCGATCCACACCTTGCGCGGGCGGCGCGAGATCCACGCGCCGATGTGCGCCCAGCGCCCGCTGCGGGTCGGCTCGGCGGTGCCGAACGCGGGCCGCACCGGCCAGAACACCCAGCGTCCGAAGGCCACCAGCAGCGCGGGCAGCAGGGTGAGCATGGCGATCAGCGCCACCACCACGCCGATCGCGCAAACCGGCCCCAGGCCGCTGGTGGAGTTCATCTCGGCGACCATCAGGCAGAGCATCGACGCCGCGACCGTCGCCGAACTGGCCAGGATCGCCGGCCCGGCGCGGTGCAGGGCGTAGGCCATCGCCTCGTGCCGGTCCTGATGGCGTCTCAGCTCCTCCCGGTAACGGGCGGTGAGCAGCAGCGCGTAGTCGGTGCCCGCGCCGAGCACCAGGACGATCAGGATGCCGGCGCTCTGCGCGTTGACGGTCAGTCCGGCGTGTTTCGCGAACAGGTAGATGACGGCTTCGGCGACGGTCAGCGCGGCGCCCGCGGACAGCAGCGGCAGCAGCCACAGCACCGGGCTGCGGTAGGTGAGCAGCAGCAGCACGATCACCACCGTGACGGTGGCGTACAGCAGGGTGCCGTCGATGCCCTGGAAGGCCTTGGACTGGTCGGCGCCGATCCCGGCGGGCCCGGTGACGTGGGTGGTCAGGCCGGGCAGGTCGCCGGAGGCGGCGGTGGCCCGCAGGCTGTCGACGGCCGGACCGAGGTTGTTCCACCCGCTGGTGCCGATCTCGACCGGGACCTGGGTCTGCAGCGCCTTGCCGTCCGCGGACGCCACCGGCCCGGTGATGGGCGTGGTGACGTGCGGGGCGGTGGCGAACGCGGCGGCGTCCCGCACCGCCTTGGCGTGGTCCTCGACGGTGATGCCGCTGTCGCGTTGGTACACCACGACGGCCACGGCCGTGTCGATCGGCTGGAACGCCCGCTGCTCGTTGAGGACCTGGGTGGACTCGGCGCTGCCGGGCAGCCAACTGGACGCCTGGTTGTCCTCGGCGCCCATCAGCTTCCCGGCCAGCGGTGCGGCCACCACCAGCAGGGCCAGCCACAGCGCCAGCACCACCCACTTACCGCGCCGCCCGCACGGCAGCGCCGCCAATCTCCTGCTGGGACTCATCGCGCCGGCCCCCTGAGGGCGTCAGGTACCTACGGCGGGCCGGTCGTCCGCCCCGCGCGCTCGTCCTCCCAGCATCCCCCGCCCGGCCCGGCGCCGCGCGCCGACGTTCAGCCCCGCGCGGCGGCCTGCCGCTCGCCCAGCTCCTGCCACAACCGGCCGACGCGCTCGGTGAGTTGCTCCAGAGTGCCGCTGTTGTCGAGCACCACGTCGGCGACCGCGAGGCGGTCCTCGCGGGTGGCCTGGGCGGCCATCCGGGCCTTCGCCTCGTCCTCGGCCATGCCGCGCAGCTCGACCAGTCGGAGCAGCCGCTGCTCGTCGGGGACGTCGACCACCACGACCAGGTCGTACAGCGGGGCGAGGCCGTTCTCGGCGAGCAGCGGGACGTCGTTCACCACGATCGCGTCCGGTCCGGCGGCGGCCTCCAGCTCGGCGGAGCGCTCGCGCACCAGCGGGTGCACGATGGCGTTCAGCACGGCCAGCCTGGCCGGATCGCCGAAGACCAGCCGGCCGAGCGCCGGGCGGTCCAGCGAACCGTCCGGCAGCAGCACGCCGGGACCGAACTCGGCGGCCACGGCGGCCAGTCCGGGCGTCCCGGGGGCGACCACCTCACGGGCGATCAGGTCGGCGTCCACGATCACCGCGCCCAGCGCGGCCAGTTGCCGCGAGACCTCGCTCTTGCCCGCGCCGATCCCGCCGGTCAGTCCGATCCTCAGCATGCCGCCAGGCTACCGGCCCGTAGCCGGGCCGCCGAGACCGGCTCGGCGCAGACGAACGCCGGTCGAACAGTGCGGGAACTCTCGCCCGCACGCCCCTTGTGCCGCTTGGTCCGAGTTGTCCGTACAGCTTCCGGGAGTCCGGCGCTCCGGTTAGGGTCGGCCGAACACCCTCGAACGAACGGAGCTCCCCGTGTCCAGCCTCTGGCCCGCCGGCCCGCGCCGGGTCCTGGTCGTCGGCATCGACGGCGTCCGCCTCGACCTGCTGGAGGCGCTGCACACCCCGCAGCTGGACGCGGTCGCCGCCGCCGGATTCCTCGCCCCGGTGCAGGTCGACGAGGCCACCCCGACCATGTCCGGGCCGTGCTGGGCGACCATCGTCACCGGCGTCGGCGCGGCCAAGCACGGCGTGTACGGCAACCACCTCGGCGGCAACCGGCTCGACGTCTTCCCGGACTTCACCACCCGCCTCGCCAGGACCCACCGCCGCCGCACCTTCGCCGTCGGCGGCTGGGAGCCGCTCTTCCTCGCCCGCGACGGCGGCCCGCTGTTCGCCGCACCCGCCCGGCTCTCCTACATCGCCCCGCTCGAGGACACCCCCGAGGCCTGGGAGGAGGTCGACGAGCGGGTCACCGCCGAGGCCGAGTACGTGCTCGGCCGCAGCGACGACGACCCGCAGGCCTCCTTCGTCTACCTCGGCGCGCCCGACGAGACCGCGCACTTCCGCGGCTGCGGCGAGGACTACCGCCGCTCCGTGGAGGCCGCCGACGTCCGCCTCGGCCGGCTGCTCGCCGCGGTCCGCGAACGCCCCCGCAACGCCGAGGAGCAGTGGACCGTCATCGTGGTCACCGACCACGGCCACCTCGACCAGGGCGGCCACGGCGGCCGCACCGAACTCGAACGCACCGCCTGGATCGCCGCCTGCGGCCCCGGCATCACCCCCGGCGCCCCCGTCGCCCCGCTCCACCACACCGACGTGGCCGCCCACGTCTACGCGGCCCTCGACATCACCCCCGACCCCCACTGGACCCTCGACGGCCGCCCCTTCACCACCACCGAACCCGCCCTCGCCTGACACCCCGCTGCGACCGGCGGCGCGCCGCCCGAGCTTGCAGTGCCGCTGCGCGGGACCGGGACGCCTTCCTCGTTCCGCTGCGCGGGGCTCACCCGGGGGCGCCGGGCCCCGCGCAGCGGCAGGAGCGCCGCCGGCAGGGCCCGCGCAGCCGAGGACACAGCCCAGGGCCCCGCGCAGCGGAACTCCCGGCACCGGGCGAACGCGCGTCGCCCTGCGCCCGGGAGGCCTTGTCAGGGCACGTCCACCGACTCGCCCGGGGCGAGGACGCGGTAGTCGGCGCCGCCGGTGCCCGGGCCCTCGGGGCCGAGCAGGCGGCCGTGGATGACCTGGCCGATCTCGCTCAGGGTGCCCTCGTGGATCGCCACCGCCTGTCGCGGCCGCGCCTCCCGCACGTAGTCCACCAGCTCGCCGGCCTTCAGCCAGGGCGCGCCGAGCGGCAGCAGCAGGGTGTCCACGGTGTCCGGCGGCACGGTGAAGGAGTCGCCGGGGTGGAAGACCCGGCCGCCCAGCAGGAAGCCGACGTTGCGCACCCGCGGAATGTCGGGGTGGATCACCTCGTGCCACTCGCCGTGCACGGTCACCGGCAGGCCGTCCAGGTCGAAGGCGTCACCGTCGCCGACCACCGTCACCTTCGCGCCGATGCCCTCCAGCAGCGGCGCCACCGCGTGGTTGGTCCAGATCCGCAGGCCGGGGTGGGCCTCCACCGCCGCCCGGACCCGCTCCTCGCTGAAGTGGTCCATGTGCTCATGGGTGATCAGCAGTGCGTCCGCGCCCTCGAGTGCCTCCGGCCCGGTGAACATCCCCGGGTCGATCACCACTGCCCCACCGGCGTGCTCCAGCCGCACGCAGGCATGTCCGAACTTCGTCAGTCGCATGCCGTCAGCCTACGACCCGTCAGGCCGATCAGCGTGCGACGCCCGCCAGTTCGGGGTCCATCGCGGGGCGCGGCGCCGGCAGCACCACCGGCTGCAGCGGCGGCAGTTCGACGTGCTCGTCCAGCCCGATGATCCGGTGCAGGCGGCGCAGCGGCGCCGGCGCCCACCAGTTGAGCCGGCCGAACAGGGTCATGGTGGCGGGCACCAGCAGCGTGCGCACCAGGGTGGCGTCCACCGCGACGGCGACCGCCAGGGCGATGCCCATCTGTTTGACCATCAGCATCTGCCCGGCGGCGAACCCGGCGAACACGATCACCATCAGCAGCCCGGCCGAGGTGATGATCCGGCCGCTGCGCTGCAGGCCCAGTTCCACGGACTTGGCGCAGTCGTATCCCTGGTCGTGCAGTTCCTTGATCCGGGACAGCAGGAAGACCTCGTAGTCCATCGACAACCCGAACGCGAAGGCGAAGACCAGCACCGGGATCACCGTCTCCAGCCCGCCGGTCGGGGTGAACCCGAGCAGCCCGCTGAAGTAGCCGTGCTGGAACACCAGGGTCAGCGCGCCCAGCGACGCGCCCAGCGAGAGCACGTTCATCAGCAGCGCCTTCACCGGCAGCACCACCGAGCCGGTCATCATGAACAGCAGCACCAGCGTGCCCGCCGCCACCAGCCCGAGCGCCCACGGCCCGCGGGTCCCGATCTCGTGCTGGAAGTCCACCAGCGACGCGGCGTCACCCGTCACGTACGTGGCCAGCCCGCCGCGCTCGGCGCGCAGCTCACCGACCACCCGCTTCGCCTCGGCGCCCTGCGGGTCGCCCTTGACCAGCACGTCCACCGTGCTCACCCGGTCCGAGACCGGGACCACCGCGCGGACGCCCGACACGCCGGGCAGCTTCGCCACCACGGAGTCCGCGTACTGCTGCGCCTGCTGCGGAGTGCCCTCGACGACCACCTGCACCGGCGCGGGGGCCTGGTCCGGGAAGCGCTGCTGGACCGCCTCGGCGACCTGCCGGGAGGCGAAGTTCTTCGGCAGCACGTCGGCGCCCGAGTTCCGGAAGTGCGACCCCAGGAACGGCGCCCCGGCGGCCAGCAGCAGCGCCACGCACGCCAGCATCACGGGGATCGCACGCTTCTGCACCCGGCGCACCGTCCGCGAGAAGAACCCCTCGTCCGGGACGGGCGCGGTCGGCGCCTTGATCCGCCCGCCGACGAAGCCCAGCAGCGCCGGCACCAGCGTCAGCGCCGCCGCCACCGCGATCACCACCACGCTCACCCCGGCCGCGGCCACCGCCCGGAACACCGGGCTGGTGAAGACGAACAGCCCGCTCAGCGCCACCGCCACGGTCAGCCCGGAGAACGCCACCGTCCGGCCTGCGGTCGCCGCGGTGCGCTCCACCGCCTGGGCGATCGTCGCCCCGTGCCCGCGTTCCTCCCGGAACCGGTTCACCATCAGCAGCGCGTAGTCGATCGACAGGCCCAGCCCCAGCACCGTCGCGATCGGCAGCACGCTCGTGTCGATGTCCATGATCTGGCTGAAACCGAACATCGCCAGCAGCGCCCCGCCGACCGAGGCGATCGCCCCGATCCCCGGCAGCCCCGCCGCGGCCAGCCCGCCGAACACCAGCACCATCACGATCAACGTCAACGGCAGCGTGACGATCTCCCCGAAACGGGTGTCCTTCGCCGTCTGCTGCTTGACCTCCTGCTGCAGCACCAGGTCGCCGCCGACCACGGTGTGCGCCCCCGACGCGGTGATCTGCTCCAGCCGGTCGGTCACGGCGCCCAGCTGCCCGCTGGTCGACCCGTCCGCCATCCGCACGCTCACCAGCGAGGCCTTGCCGTCGCTCGCGGTCAGCTGACCGCCGGTCGAGTACGTGTTCGCCACCGAGACCACGCCCGGCAGCTTCGAGACGTCCGAACTCGCCGCCTGCACGGCCGCCTTGACGCCCTCGTCCGCGACGCCCGGCCCGTCCACCACCGCGCTGACGGTCCCCTTCACCGGATCCGCGGCCTGCACCACGTTCCCGCCGCGCGCCGACTCCGACCCGCCGCTCCCGGTCGCCGCCACCGACCCCTCGAACACCCGGCCGCCGATCAGCACCCCCACGGCCAGCACCACCGCCCAGAACGCCAGCACCCAACGGCGGTGGCGGAAGCACACGCGACCAAGAGCGGCCAGCCGACCGGAAACCTGGACCTCGGCAGTGGAGCGGGACCTGCTGCGCATAAGCGGGAGCCTTTCGGACAAGTCCTCTCAATGTAGGCGCAGCGGCATGTTCGTCCTATAGACGGACGATGAGCCTCATCTCACAATTTCCTTCACATAAAAGGCACTTAAGATCCCCGGGTACGCCGAAGCCCCCACCCGAAAACCTCTCGGGTGGGGGCTTCTCAGCTATTCAGCCGATGCGCGGAGCCTGTTCAGCTCTGGCCGCCGGCCAGCTTCTCGCGCAGGGCCGCCAGGGCCTCGTCCGAAGCGAGAGCGCCGGAGCCCTCGTCGCTGCTGGAGGAGTACGAGCCGCCACCGGACACCGGGGCCTCCTCGCCGGCCTCGGCGGCAGCAGCCGCGTCCGCCTCGCGGGACTTGATGACCTGGGCCTGGTGCTGCTCGAAGCGGGTCTGGGCCTCGGCGTACTGCCGCTCCCACTCCTCGCGCTGCTTCTCGAAGCCGGGCAGCCAGTCGTTCGCCTCGGGGTCGAAGCCCTCCGGGTAGATGTAGTTGCCCTGGTCGTCGTACGAGGCGGCCATGCCGTACAGGGTCGGGTCGAACTCGACCGACGCCGGGTCGGCACCGAGGGACTCGTTGGCCTGCTTCAGCGAGAGGCTGATGCGACGACGCTCGAGGTCGATGTCGATGACCTTGACGAAGATCTCGTCGCCGACCTGGACGACCTGCTCCGGGATCTCGACGTGGCGCTCGGCCAGCTCGGAGATGTGGACCAGGCCCTCGATGCCCTCGTCCACGCGGACGAACGCACCGAACGGAACCAGCTTGGTGACCTTACCCGGGACGACCTGGGCGATCTGGTGGGTCCGGGCGAACTGCTGCCACGGGTCCTCCTGGGTCGCCTTCAGCGACAGGGAGACGCGCTCGCGGTCCATGTCCACGTCGAGAACCTCGACGGTGACCTCCTGGCCGACCTCGACAACCTCGTTCGGGTGGTCGATGTGCTTCCAGGACAGCTCGGAGACGTGCACCAGACCGTCGACGCCGCCGAGGTCGACGAACGCACCGAAGTTGACGATCGAGGAGACGACGCCGGAGCGCACCTGACCCTTCTGCAGGGTGGTGAGGAAGGTCTGACGGACCTCGCTCTGGGTCTGCTCCAGCCACGCACGGCGGGACAGGACCACGTTGTTGCGGTTCTTGTCCAGCTCGATGATCTTCGCCTCGAGCTCCTTGCCCACGTAGGGCTGGAGGTCGCGGACGCGGCGCATCTCGACCAGCGAGGCCGGGAGGAAGCCGCGGAGGCCGATGTCGAGGATGAGACCACCCTTGACGACCTCGATGACGGTACCGGTGACGATGCCGTCCTCTTCCTTGATCTTCTCGATCGTGCCCCAGGCGCGCTCGTACTGCGCACGCTTCTTGGACAGGATGAGGCGACCCTCCTTGTCCTCCTTCTGGAGAACCAGGGCCTCGATGTTGTCGCCAACGGAGACAACCTCGTGGGGGTCGACGTCGTGCTTGATCGAGAGCTCGCGGGACGGGATGACACCCTCGGTCTTGTAACCGATGTCGAGGAGCACCTCGTCACGGTCGACCTTCACGATGACGCCCTCAACGATGTCGCCGTCGTTGAAGTACTTGATGGTCTCGTCGATGGCGGCGAGGAAGGCCTCGGCGTCGCCGATGTCGTTGACCGCAACCTGCGGGGTGGTGCTGACAGAGGTGTCGGTGGGGCTCGTCATTAGGAAAAGGGCTCCGGTACGGACAAGAAGTCGTAGGTAATGCCACGCGGGGGGCCCTGATCGCTCCCACCGAAAGCCGTGCAGGCCAGAAAACGGCCACCGAATCGATCTCTACGATCGGAATCCCGGTGTCCGTCCGACGACCGTTGGGGTCTTCGACAGATGCGAGCGCGACCTGCTCCGTCCGAGGCGCGCAGGCCCGCAGCGCAACTTGTAGCATACGGGGACACCCAGGCACGGTCAACGCCGAAGCTGGCGAGACCGGTAGAGGCCGGGATGGATCAGGCCATATCCTCCGAATGCGCACCTCACGGCGGCCCCGGCCGGCCCTACCCCGGATGCCACGTGCCCGTCCCGATCCCCGTACAGGCCCGGTACCGTGCAGCAGCGCTTCCGCAGCCCCTAGCCTACGTGACGGACTCCATGACCCACTCCACCGCCCCCGGTTCCGACGAGCCCCGCGACTACGACCCGGCCGGGTACGAGGTCCCCGCCGTGTACGACGGGGAGGCGGAGGAGGAGGACGACGGCGACGAGGCGTTGCGGCGGGAGGCCGGGGCGGACGAGTCGAGCCGGGCCAGCCGGCACTGGTGGGACCGCAACGCGGACGAGTACCAGGACGAGCACGGGGAGTTCCTCGGGGACGACCGGTTCACCTGGTGCCCGGAGGGGGTGGACGAGGCCGACGTGCGGCTGCTCGGCGACCCGGCGGAGCTGAAGGGCCGGGACGTGCTGGAGATCGGCTCCGGCGCCGCGCAGTGCTCGCGCTGGCTGGCCGCCCGCGGCGCCCGTCCGGTGGCGCTGGACATCTCCTACCGGCAGCTGCAGCACTCCCGCCGGATCGACCTGGGCCGCGGCCTGGAGCCTGTCGCGGTGGTGCAGGCGGACGCCGCCGTCCTGCCGTTCGCGGACCGCTCGTTCGACCTGGCCTGCTCGGCGTACGGCGCGGTGCCGTTCAGCGCGGACACCGCCGCCCTGATGCGCGAGGTGCACCGGGTGCTGCGGCCCGGCGGGCGCTGGGTGTTCTCGGTGACCCACCCGATCCGCTGGGCGTTCCCGGACGAGCCCGGCGTGGAGGGGCTGACCGCCAGCTCCTCGTACTTCGACCGCACGCCGTACGTGGAGCAGGACGAGCAGGGCCGGGCCACCTACGTCGAGCACCACCGCACGGTGGGCGACCGGGTCCGGGAGCTGGTGGCGGCCGGGTTCACGCTGCTGGACCTGGTGGAGCCCGAGTGGCCCGAGGAGCTGGAGCAGGAGTGGGGCGGCTGGAGCCCGCTGCGCGGCCGGCACCTGCCCGGGACGGCGATCTTCGTCTCCCGCCGGGACGGCTGAGCGCAGTGCGACCCGGGGGGCTCGAACTGCCGGTCCGCTCCGCACTGCCCGGGCTGGCCGGCGCGCTGGCGGAGCACGGCGTCGCGGTGCTGTCCGCGCCGCCCGGCACCGGCAAGACCACCCTGGTGCCGCTCGCCCTGGCCGGGCTGGTGGCCGCCTTCCCCGGGCCGCCGCGCCGGGTGCTGGTCGCCGAACCGCGCCGGCTGGCCGTGCGGGCCGCGGCCCGGCGGATGGCGTGGCTGCTGGGCGAGCCGGTCGGCGGTGGGGGTACCTCCCAGCCCCCCTTGGGGCTGGGGGAGGTCGGCTTCACGGTGCGCGGCGAGCGGCGGGCCGGCCCCGGCACCCGGGTCGAGGTGGTCACCACCGGCGTCCTGCTGCAGCGCCTGCAGCGCGACCCCGAACTGCCGGGGGTCGACCTGGTGGTCCTCGACGAGTGCCACGAGCGGCACCTGGACGCCGACACCGCCCTCGCCTTCCTGCTGGACGTCCGCGCCGCGCTGCGGCCGGAGCTGCAGCTGGTACTGGCCTCGGCCACCTCCGACACCGCCGCCTGGGCCGAACTGCTCGGCGGCGCACCGGTGGTGGCCGCCGAGGGCGTCTCGCACCCGGTGCACACGGTGTGGGCGCCGCCGCCCGGCACCGTCCGTCCGCCGCACGGCACCAGGGTCGACCCGGCGCTGCTGGCGCACGTCGCGGCGACGGTCCGCCGGGCGCTCGCCGAACGGGCCGGCGACGTGCTGTGCTTCCTGCCCGGCGTCGGCGAGATCGCCCGGGTGGCGCAGCAGTTGGACGGCGTCGAGGTGCTGCAGCTGCACGGGCAGGCGGCGCAGGCCGTGCAGGACGCGGCGCTGACCCCCGGGGACCGGCGGCGGGTGGTGCTCGCCACCTCGGTCGCGGAGTCCTCGCTGACCGTGCCGGGCGTGCGGGTGGTGGTCGACTCCGGGCTGGCCCGCGAACCGCGCACCGACCACGCCCGCGGACTGTCCGGGCTGGTCACCGTGCGCGCCTCGCTGGCCGCCGCCCGGCAGCGCGCGGGCCGGGCCGGACGCGAGGCGCCGGGCACCGTGTACCGGTGCTGGGCCGAGGTGGAGGACGCCCGGGCCGCGCGCTTCCCCACCCCCGAGATCGCCCTCGCCGACCTCACCTCCTTCGCCCTGCAGGCCGCCTGCTGGGGCGACCCCGAGACCACCGGGCTCACCCTCCCCGACCCGCCCCCGCCCGGCGCCCTGGCCGCCGCCCGGGCCACCCTGCGGGCGCTCGCCGCCACCGACGCCGCCGGCCGCCCCACCGACCGCGGCCGCGCCATCGCCCGCACCGGCCTGCACCCCCGGCTGGCCCGCGCCCTGCTCGACGGCGCGCCCGCGGTCGGTCCGCGCCGCGCCGCCGAACTGGTCGCCCTGCTCTCCGAGGAGCCGCCGCGCGCCCTCGGCGACGACCTGACGGAGATCTGGCGCACCGTCCGCCGCGGCGACGACCCCTACGCGCGGCGCTGGAAGGACGAGACCCGGCGGCTGGAGCGGGCGCTCCGCGAGGCGGGCGCGGCGGCGGACGAGGGCGCGGTGGCAGCCCCGCAGGGTCCCGGCCGTGACGCCGTGTCAGTGGGCGGCCCCGACGCCGTGGCGGCCGGGCTGATCGTCGGACTGGCGTATCCGGAGCGGGTGGCCAGGGCCCGGGACGGCGGGGAGGGCTCGTACCTGATGGTGTCCGGGACGGCGGCGCAGCTGATGGCGGGCTCCCGGCTGCCGGCCGGCGGCTGGCTGGCCGTCGCGGTGGCGGACCGGCCCGCCGGGGCGCCCTCGGCGCGGGTGCTGCGGGCCGTGGCGATCGACGAGGCGACGGCGCGGCAGGCGGCCGGGGCGCTGCTGGACTCCCGTGCGGAGGTCGCCTGGTCGCTGCGGCAGCGGGAGGTGACGGCCCGTCGGGTGGAGACGCTCGGCGCGGTCGAACTGGCGGCGGCGCCCCTCACCGATCCGGATCCGGCGCTGGTGCGGGCCGCACTGCTGGACGGGCTGACGCGCGAGGGCGTCGGCGCGCTGCTGGGCTGGTCTCAGGCGGGCACCGGGCTGCGCGAGCGGCTGGCGTTCCTGCACCGGACGATCGGCGAGCCCTGGCCGGACGTCAGCGACGCGGCGCTGCTCGCGGCGGCGGACGCGTGGCTGGAACCGGAGCTGTCCAGGGCCCGGCGGCGGGCCGACCTGGAGCGGATCGACACCGCGAGTGCCCTGCAGCGGCTGCTGCCGTGGGCGAGCGGCCAGGCCGGCCGGCTGGAGGAGCTGGCCCCGGAGCGGATCACCGTGCCCAGCGGCAGCCGGATCCGGGTCGACTACGCGGGCGACCGCCCGGTGCTGGCCGTCAAGCTCCAGGAGCTGTTCGGCTGGGACGCCGCCCCGGCCCTCGCCGACGGCCGCGTCCCGCTCACCGTCCACCTGCTCTCCCCCGCCGGCCGCCCCGCCGCCGTCACCGGCGACCTCGCGGTCTTCTGGCGCGAGGGCTACCGCGCCGTCCGCGCCGACCTCCGCGGCCGCTACCCCCGCCACCCCTGGCCCGAGGACCCCACCACCGCAGAGCCCACCAGGCGGGCCAATCCGCGGAAGTGACGCCGGGTCAGAGACGAGCCCCGGGGGGCACCGTGCCGGCGGTGAAGCGCGAAGGGGACGCCGCGGGGTTGGGCAGCGGGCTGAGCGACAGGATCGGCCCGCAGGCCATCAGCCGCCCCTGCGCGTCGTAGTGGCAGTCGGGATTGCGCGACGGCGTGGTGTTGTCGCAGTTGCAGTGCGTGCCCGGGGTCACCTCGGTGATCGGCGTCTTCGACGCGTGCGCCTTGGCTGCCGTCGCCTGCGGCGTGGTGGTGGGCGTCGCGGGGTCGGGACTCGGCGTCGGCGAAGGCGTCGGTGACAGGGTGGGCGAGGGCGTCGGCGTGGGGCTGTCGCTCGGCGTCGCGGGTGCGGAGCTCGCGGCCGGCAGCGGTAGCGGGTGCGGACCGCCCGAGGTCGGGGTCGCCGCCCACACCGCGCCGCCGGTCACCACCGCGGCGGCCGCGACGGCGATCCCCACCTGGCGGCCCCTGACCTGCAAGACGTTCACTGCTCCACCCCACGACGTACCCGAATCGGCGCGCGCAGCCTAGCGGGTCAGTGCCACTCCTCCGCGAGCACCGCCATGTCGATGTCGTCGATCCACTCGTCGCCCCAGCGCAGGACCTGGCGGCGGATGCCCTCGACGCGGAAGCCGGCCTTCTCGTAGGCCCGTCGGCCGCGGGCGTTGAAGGCGTAGACGGAGAGCGAGACCCGGTTGAGGCCGAGGGTGCGGATGGCGTGGTCGGTGAGGAGGCGGACGGCTTCGGTGCCGAGGCCGCGGTCGCGGCCGTCGGGGCCGATGGCGATGCGGAGGTTGCAGGCGCGGTTGGGGGCGTCCCACTCGTTGAGGACGACCTCGCCGACGCCGCGGCCGGTGGCGCGGTCGACGATGATCAGGTCGAGCCGGTCCGGCTGGTCGTTGCGGGTGGTGTACCAGTCCTGGACGCGCCGCTCCATCGCGTCGTCCCAGGGCGGCGGCACGGGGGTGTAGGAGGCGGAGGTGTAGCGGAGCACCTCCGGGTCCTGGATCACGGCGCGGAGCATGGGCAGGTCCTGCTCCGGCCGGACCGGCCGGAGCAGGACCCGCTCCCCCGTCAGCGTCGGCTTGTCGGCGAACGTGCCTGCGGGGGTGGGAAGTTGATCACTCATCAGGCGATTGTCGATTCGTCGATCAATCCCCGGCAAGCGATTTAGTGCGCGGCGGCCTCCCAGTTGGCGCCGACGCCGACCGAGACGTCCAGCGGGGCGCGCAGCGGGTACGCGCCGGCCATCTGCTCGCGGACGACCGCCTCGACCTGCTCGCGCTCGCCGGGGGCGACCTCCAGCACGATTTCGTCGTGCACCTGGAGCAGCATCCGGGAGGAGAGCTTCGCGTCGCGCAGCGCCTCGTCGACCCGGAGCATGGCGATCTTGACGATGTCGGCTGCGGAGCCCTGGATGGGCGCGTTGAGGGCCATCCGCTCGGCCATCTCGCGGCGCTGGCGGTTGTCGCTGGTGAGGTCGGGCAGGTAGCGGCGGCGGCCGAGCAGGGTCTCGGTGTACCCGACCGCGCGGGCCTCCTCGACCACGTTGTGCAGGTAGTCGCGGACGCCGCCGAAGCGCTCGAAGTAGGTGTCCATCAGGCCCTGCGCCTCGGCGGGCCGGATGCCGAGCTGCTGGGACAGGCCGTACGCCGACAGGCCGTAGGCGAGGCCGTACGACATGGCCTTGATCTTGCGGCGCATCTCGGCGTCGACGTCGCCGGGGGCGACCGAGAAGACCTGGGAGGCGACGGTGGTGTGCAGGTCCTCGCCGGAGGCGAAGGCCTCGATCAGGGCGGCGTCCTCGGACAGGTGCGCCATGATGCGCAGTTCGATCTGCGAGTAGTCCGCGGTGAGCAGCGTCTCGTAGCCCTCGCCGACCACGAAGGCGCGGCGGATGGCGCGGCCCTCCTCGGTGCGGACCGGGATGTTCTGCAGGTTGGGGTCCTGCGAGGAGAGCCGACCGGTGGCGGCGACCATCTGGTTGAAGGTGGTGTGGATCCGGCCATGCGGGGAGACGGTCTTGAGCAGGCCCTCGACGGTGGTGCGCAGCTTGGCCTGGTCGCGGTGGCGCAGCAGGATGACCGGCAGTTCGTTGTCGGTCTGGCCGGCCAGCCAGGTGAGGGCGTCGGCGTCGGTGGTGTAGCCGGTCTTGATCTTCTTGGTCTTGGGGAGCGCGAGGTCGCCGAACAGGATCTCCTGGAGCTGCTTGGGCGAGCCGAGGTTGAACTCGCGCCCGGCGGCGGCGTGCGCCTCCTCGACGCAGCGCTGGATCTCGGCGGCGAACTGCGCCTCCAGGCCCTGCAGCCAGGCGCGGTCGGCGGCGATGCCGTAGCGCTCCATCCGGGCCAGCAGTTCGGCGATCGGCAGTTCCATGTCGTGGAACAGTTCGACGGCGCCGACCTCGGCGAGCCGGGTGTCGAAGAGTTCGGCGAGGTCGTGGACGGCGCGGGCCTGCGTCATCAGCGCCTGGGCGCCGGCCGTCGGGTCGGACTCCTCGGCGTCGAAGGTGAGTTGGCCGGTCTCGGCCTCGGCGGCGGGGGCCAGCGAGCGGGCCAGGTACTCCTCGGCGAGCACGTCGAGGGTGAAGGCGCGGCGGCCGGGCTTCTCCAGGTACGCGGCGAGCGCGGTGTCGGCGGTGACGCCGGCGAACTGCCAGCCCTGCTCGGCGAAGGCGCGCATCACCTGCTTGGCGATGTGCAGCGCCTTGGGCCGGGCGGGGTCGGCGAGCCAGGCGGTGAAGGCCCGGTCGTCGTCCTCCTCCTGCGCGCTCGGGTCGAACCAGGCGGCGGCGGTGCCGGTGGCGAGCGCGACCTCGGTGACCCGGCCGCTGCCGAGCGCCCAGGTGTAGTCGGCGGCCAGCGCGGTGCGGCCCTCGCCGGTGTGCTCGGCCAGCCAGGCGGCGAGCGCGCCGGGCACGGTCAGCAGGTCGCCGTCGACGGCGGGGCCGGGGGCGGCCTCGGCCTCGGCGGCGCCCTCGGCACCGGCCGGGTCGATGCCCTGGACCCGGTCCCGGAAGTTGGGGTTGCGGAACTCCAGCGCCTCCATCAGCCGGCCGACCTCGTCCTTGTCGAACGGGCCTCGGGCCAGGTCGCCGACACCGAGCGGGAGTCGGACGTCCCGCACCAGCTCGGTGAGCTTGCGGTTGCGCTGCACCGACTCCAGGTTCTCCCGGAGCTTCTCGCCGATCTTGCCCTTGACCTCGTCGGCCCGGTTCACCAACTCCTCGAAGGAGCCGAACTGGTTGACCCACTTCGCGGCGGTCTTCTCGCCGACGCCGGGGATGCCGGGCAGGTTGTCGGACGGGTCGCCGCGCAGCGCCGCGAGGTCGGGGTACTGGTTCGGCTGGACGCCGTACTTCTCGGCGACCTTCTCCGGGGTGTAGCGGGTCAGCTCGGAGACGCCCTTGGTCGGGTAGAGCACCGTGACGTGCTCGGAGACCAGTTGGAGCGAGTCGCGGTCGCCGGTGACGATCAGCACCTCGAAGCCCTCGGCCGCCGCGGCGGTGGCGAGGGTGGCGATGATGTCGTCGGCCTCGTAGCCCTCGGCGGTGATCCGCGGGATGCGCATGGCGTCGAGGAGTTCGCCGATCAGCGGGACCTGGCTGCGGAACTCGTCGGGGGTCTTGGCGCGGTTCGCCTTGTACTCGGGGAACTCCTCGGCGCGGAAGGTCTGCCGGGACAGGTCGAAGGCGACCGCGAGGTGGGTGGGCGCCTCGTCGCGGACGGTGTTGACCAGCATCGAGGTGAAGCCGTAGACCGCGTTGGTGCTCTGGCCGGTGGTGGTGGAGAAGTTCTCCACCGGCAGCGCGAAGAACGCCCGGTAGGCCATCGAATGCCCGTCCAGCAGCATCAGTCGGGGCCGCTCGGCCGTACCCTTGCCTGCACTCTGCGTAGCCACGTCACGTCCTGTCCTGCCGGTTGCACTGCCGCCTCAGATCCTAGGGGCAGCCGGCGACATCTCCCGGAGCGGCGCGGAGCACCTCCCTACCGGCGGGTAGACAGTCGTACGATCAACGGGCACGAGGAAGTGACACCCCGAACAGGAGCACCATGACCGACGCGGCGCCCGTACTGAAAGTGCCCCAGGACGTGCTGGACCACTTCGCCAAGCTGGGGGTGAGCCCGGAGACCTTCTCCGGCGGGCACCTGGGCGAGAAGCTCGGCATCACCATCGTGGAGGCGTCGCCGGACCGGGTGGTCGGGACCATGCCGGTGGAGGGAAACCAGCAGCCGTACGGGCTGCTGCACGGCGGGGCGTCGGCGGCGCTGGCGGAGACCCTGGGGTCGATCGGCGCGATGCTGCACGCCGGTCCGGGCCGCTACGCGGTGGGCGTCGACCTGAACGCCACCCACCACCGCTCGGCCACCTCGGGCCTGGTCACGGGCGTGGCCACCGCGGTCTTCAAGGGCCGCACCGCCGCCACCTACGAGATCGCGGTCACCGACGACACCGGCCGCCGCATCACCAGTTGCCGGCTCACCTGCATGCTGCGCGACCTGTAGCCCGCGTCGTTCGCGCCCCCTGCGCCCCCTTGGTTTGGCCGTGCTCCGGTAGGGGCAATCTTGGCTGGACAAGGGGGCGTCGCTATGTCCGGGGACGATGAACTGCCAAGCAGCGCAGGGGGTTTCCTCGGGCCGGTGGAGGCGGGCGAGGGCACCTGGACGCCGCTGCGGCCCATTCACGATCCCGAGCAGCCGTTGCTGAGTGGGCGTCAGAAGCTAGTCCTGGTCTCGGTGTTGCTGCTGATCGCCGCCGCGCTGACCGCCCGGCACGCCGCGCACCGGCCCGCGCAGGACGCCAACTCCCCTCCGCCGCCGCCGTACCCCTCGCAGGCGATGCGGTTCGGCTACGGCGGTCCGGCGCCGTTCGGGCAGGAGGACTTCGCACTGAAGTTGACGGCGCACAACGGGAGCGCCGCGCCGGTGGACGTGCTCGGGGTGAGCCAGGGCTACCGGGGGCTGTCGGTGGTGGTCTCGGGCTGGCTGCCGCAGACCGTTCCGGCGGGCGCCTCGGTGGAGTTGCGGGTGGGACTGAAGGTGACCGACTGCTCGGCCGCGCCGGCCGACGCGGGACTTCCATTCCTGGATGTAACGCTGCGTAACACGCGCGCAATGGAGACGGTGAGTCAGATTCTCGGCGACTCCTACGCCCGCGACCTGTCACTGGCGATACATTCCGCCTGCCCCGGTTCCGATAATCGGACGCGCACGCCCACGGCCAGCCCGGCGGACACTTCCGTCCGATAACCGGTGAACATCGCCATGACCAGCGGGTTACCGGTGGGCTCCTTCCGAACAGCGAGACGAGGCCCGGAATTCCGGGGTCCGGGTGGCACCACCATCCAGCATGTGAGATGGATTCAACCGCTACTCATAACAAGAGAATCACAGCCTGTCCGCGCCCAGTGCCCGAGGCGTCGTCGGCGGTTTAGAGTCACGGCCAGTCACCGCGCCGTCGGATATCCCTTTTCGGGCCTCGGCCCGGGCGCGACCGGCACCGCCTGCCCTGTGCGCGTGTCTTCCAGACCCTGAAGGAGACCCTCGTCGTGCGAAAGAGCTCACTGCTTGTCGTGACCATTGCAGTCACCGGAGCGCTCACCCTCTCCGCCTGCGGCTCGCGCGGCGCCAAGTCCGGCACGGACAGCGCGGCCGGCGGCACGAAGGTCGTCATCGGCGTCGACGCCCCGCTCACCGGCAAGCTGTCCGCGCTGGGCCTGGGCATCAAGAACTCGGTCGACCTGGCCGTGAACAAGGCCAACAAGGACAAGACCGTCCCCGGCGTCACCTTCGCCATCGAGGCGATGGACGACCAGGCCAACCCGACCTCGGGCCAGCAGAACGCCACCGCCCTGGTCGGCAAGTCCGAGGTCGCCGGCGTGGTCGGCCCGCTGAACTCCAGCGTCTCGCTGACCATGCAGAAGGTCTTCAACGACGCCCACCTGGCCCAGGTCTCGCCGGCCAACACCAACCCGCAGCTGAGCCTCGGCCCGGACTGGGGCAGCAGCAAGTTCGTCCGCCCGTACGCCTCGTACTTCCGCACCGCCACCACCGACGTGGTGCAGGGCAAGTTCGCCGCCCAGTACCTGTACAGCGAGGCGAAGAAGACCAAGGTCTACGTCATCGACGACAAGAAGACCTACGGCGCGGGCCTCGCCGCCATCTTCCAGGAGGAGTTCAAGAAGCTCGGCGGCACCGTGGTCGGCGCCGACCACATCAACCCGGACGACAAGGACTTCTCCGCGGTCGCCACCAAGGTCGCCTCCTCCGGCGCCGACTCGGTCTACTACGGCGGCGAGTACCCCGAGGGCGGCCCGCTCAGCGACCAGATCAAGAAGGCCGGCGCCAAGGTCCCGCTGTTCGGCGGCGACGGCCTGTACGACGACGAGTTCATCAAGCTGTCGAACAACAACAGCAACGGCGACCTGGCCACCTCGGTCGGCGCCCCGGTCGAGGAGCTGGACTCCGCCAAGACCTTCATCAGCGACTACAAGGCGGCCGGCTACAAGGACCCGTACGCGGCCTACGGCGGCTACTCGTTCGACGCCGCCTGGTCGATCATCGAGGCCGTCAAGAAGGCCGTCGCGGACAACGGCGGCAAGGTCCCGACCGACCTGCGCGCCAAGGTCATCGACTCGCTGAGCAAGGTCAGCTTCGACGGCGTCACCGGCAAGGTCTCCTTCGACCAGTACGGCGACACCACCAACAAGCAGCTGACGGTCTACACCGTCAAGGACAACAAGTGGGTCCCGGTCAAGAGCGGCACCTACACCGGCTGACCCTTCGTCACCACAGCGTTGTCCGGGCGGGGGGCGCCACGAGTGCCCCCCGCCTTTCCCATCCCCCAACCACGGAGGCCTGCGGTGCACGAACTGCCGCAAAACCTGGCCAACGGCCTGATGCTGGGCCTGATGTACGGCCTGATCGCCGTCGGCTACACGATGGTCTACGGCATCGTCCAACTGATCAACTTCGCCCACGGCGAGATCTTCATGATCGGCGGCTTCGGCGCGCTGACGTCGTACGCCGCGCTGCCCCACGGCACCCCGCTGTGGGTCGCGCTCCCGGTCATGCTGGTGGGTGGCGTGATCGCCTCCGTGCTCACCGCCACCGCGGCGGAGCGGTTCGCCTACCGCCCGCTGCGCACCGCGCCCCGGCTGGCCCCGCTGATCACCGCGATCGGCCTGTCGATCGCCCTGCAGCAGCTGGTCTGGGCGTTCTACCCGGGCGCCAAGAAGGCCGTCTCGTTCCCGCAGTTCAGCGGCGACCCGATCAGCCTCGGCGCGTTCCACCTGCAGCGCAACGACCTGTTCCTGCTGATCGCCGCACCGCTGTGCATGATCATCCTGGCCTCGTTCGTCCGGCTGACCCGCACCGGCCGCGCCATGCAGGCCACCGCGCAGGACCCGGACACCGCCAAGCTGATGGGCATCAACACCGACCGCATCATCGTGGTCGCCTTCGCCCTCGGCGCGGCCTTCGCCGCCGTCGCGGCCGTCGCGCACGGCCTGCGGTACGGCCAGGTCGACTTCATGATGGGCTTCCTCGCCGGCCTGAAGGCCTTCACCGCCGCCGTGCTCGGCGGCATCGGCAACATCTACGGCGCGATGCTCGGCGGGCTGGTCCTCGGCGTCGCCGAGTCGATGGCCACCGCGTACATCCAGAACGTCCCCGGCATGCACCAGCTCGGCGGCGCCGCCTGGGCCAACGTGTGGGCGTTCGTCCTTCTCATCGTCGTCCTGCTCGTCAGGCCCCAGGGCCTGCTGGGCGAGCGCGTCGCAGACCGGGCGTGAGGCAGATGACCAACTCCGCAGCTTCGCACGAGACTTCTCCCGTCCTCCCGATTCCGGTCGGCGCCGCGCGCGCCGCGACGGTGGCCGGCGGCGCCCTCGCGGCGGCCTCCGCGCTGATGTCCTGGACCTGGACCGACGCCTTCCCCGGCGACCTCACCTACTACGGCTCCCCGGCCGGCCTGCAGTGGCTGGCCCTGGTCGGCGGCCTGCTCACCGTCCTGCTGGCGCTGGCCGCCGCGCAGGTGCCCGGCCTGCGCTGGCTGAGCCCCTCCGGCGGCAACAACGGCGTGCTGTTCGCCGCCCTCGGCACCCTCGCGGTCGGCGGCTACTCGGCCGGCGCGATCGCCGTCCAGCTCGGCGGCCTGGCCAACCTGGAGCCCGGCGGCTGGGTCGTCCTGCTCGGCTCCCTGCTCGCCGTGGCCGGCGCGCTCGGCCTGCCGCTGGACCGCCGCACCACCGTCAAGCTGCGCATCCTGCAGTGGTGGTGGTTCGCCGTCGCCGCCGCGGCCGTCCTGTTCCGGATCGGCCTCGCACAGGGCTGGGCGCTGGACGTGGTCCCCACCGGCATCCGGCCGATCTTCAGCGAGAACGCCTGGTTCTTCGTCGCCCTGCCCGTTGGCATCGTGGTGATCCAGATCGGGCTGCTGACGGACTGGTTGCTGCGCCTCGGCCGGATCGAGCGCCCGCTGCCCGCCGCGAAGCAGCTCAGCTCCTGGGTCGAGATCCTGATCGTCACCGCGGTCTTCGCGGTCGGCCTGGCCGCCGCCGACTTCGGCATCTCCACCGAGTACGGCGAGCTGTTCATCGGCTTCCTGCTGCTGACCGCCTTCGCCACGGCCGCGCTGAACGCCTCCGGCGCCGTGGCCCGGCTGCGCGAGCTGACCACCCGTCACCGGGCGGTGACCACCGGCGCGGCCTTCGCCGCGGCCGCCGCGTTCCCGTTCACCCAGAGCGGCGACACGTACGTGCTGATCGGGGTCAACATCCTGATCTTCGCGACCGTGGCGCTCGGCCTGAACGTGGTGGTCGGCCTGGCCGGCCTGCTGGACCTCGGCTACGTGGCCTTCCTCGGCGTCGGCGCGTACGCCGCGGCCCTGGTCTCCGGCTCGCAGTTCTCGGTCTTCCGCGGCGTGCACCTGCCGTTCCCGGTCGCGGTGCTGATCGGCGCGGCCGCCGCGCTGGTCTTCGGCGTGGTGATCGGCGCACCCACCCTGCGGCTGCGCGGCGACTACCTGGCGATCGTCACCCTCGGCTTCGGTGAGATCTTCCGGATCGCCATGAACAACCTGGACGGCAACTCCGGCCCGAGCCTGACCAACGGCCCGAACGGCATCGCCGCCATCCCGGACGTCAACCTGCTCGGCTTCGACTTCGGCCAGCCGCACGACATCCTCGGCCTGCACCTGGGCAAGTTCGGCAACTACCTGCTGCTGATGCTGGTGGCCACCGCGATCGTGGTGACCGTCTTCAGCCGCGTCGCCGACTCCCGGATCGGCCGGGCCTGGGTCGCCATCCGCGAGGACGAGACCGCCGCCGAGGCGATGGGCGTCAACGGCTTCCGGGTCAAGCTGATCGCCTTCGCGCTCGGCGCCACCCTGGCCGGCCTGGCCGGCGCCGTGCAGGCCCACGTGGCCAGCGCGGTCTCCCCCGACCAGTACCAGTTCGCCGGGGCCGTCCCGCCGAACTCCGCCTTCCTGCTCGCCGCGGTGATCCTCGGCGGCATGGGCACCATCAGCGGACCGCTGGTCGGCGCGGCGATGCTCTTCCTGATCCCGGCCAAGCTGCAGTTCCTGCAGTCGTACCAGCTGCTCGCCTTCGGCATCGCGCTGATCCTGCTGATGCGCTTCCGCCCGGAGGGCCTGATCGCCAACCGCCGCCAGCAGTTGGAGTACCACGAGGCGCAGGTGCCCGAGCAGGGCGGCGCGCCGACCGACGAAGCACTGACCAAGGCAGGGGCGTGAGCACCTCATGACCACCGACACCGCCCCCGCCCCGGCGTCCGCGCCGCTCGCCGAACCCGTGCTGGAAGCCTCCGGCGTGGTGATGCGCTTCGGCGGCCTGACCGCCGTCAACCAGGTCGACCTGACGGTCCGCCAGGGTGAGATCGTCGGTCTGATCGGCCCGAACGGCGCCGGCAAGACCACCTTCTTCAACTGCCTGACCGGCCTGTACGTGCCGACCGAGGGCACCGTGACGTACCGCGGCCAGGTGCTGCCGCCCAAGCCGCACCTGGTCACCCAGGCCGGCATCGCCCGGACCTTCCAGAACATCCGGCTGTTCTCCAACATGACGGTGCTGGAGAACGTGCTGGTCGGCCGGCACACCCGGACCAAGGAGGGCCTGTTCTCGGCCATCCTGCGCGGTCCCGGCTACAAGCGGGCCGAGCAGCAGAGCCGGGCCCGGGCGATGGAGCTGCTGGAGTTCTGCGGCCTGGCGGGCAAGGCCGAGCACCTGGCCCGCAACCTGCCCTACGGCGAGCAGCGCAAGCTGGAGATCGCCCGGGCGCTGGCCAGCGAGCCCGGCCTGCTGCTGCTCGACGAACCGACCGCGGGCATGAACCCGCAGGAGACCCGGGCCGCGGAGGAACTCGTCTTCGCCATCCGGGACCTGGGCATCGCGATCCTGGTGATCGAGCACGACATGAAGTTCATCTTCAACCTGTGCGACCGCACCGCGGTGCTGGTGCAGGGTCAGAAGATCGTCGAGGGCGACCGGGAGACGGTCCAGAACGACGAGCGGGTGATCACCGCCTACCTCGGTGCTCCGCTCGAGGGAACCACCGCCGCTACGGAGGCCGACCAGTGACCGCTCTGCTCGAGGTCGAGGACCTCCGCGTCGCCTACGGCAAGATCGAGGCCGTCAAGGGGATCAGCTTCACCGTCAACCAGGGCGAGGTCACCACCCTGATCGGCACCAACGGCGCCGGCAAGACCACCACCCTGCGGACCCTGTCCGGTCTGCTCCGGCCGACCTCGGGCAAGATCCTGTTCGAGGGGGCGGCGATCGACACGGTGCCCGCGCACCGGATCGTCGCGCTGGGCATGGCCCACTCCCCCGAAGGCCGGCACATCTTCCCGCGGATGACGATCGAGGAGAACCTGCTGCTCGGCGCCTTCCTGCGGAAGGACTCGGCCGGGATCACCGAGGACGTGGAGCGCGCCTACACGCTCTTCCCGATCCTCGGCGAGCGTCGCAAGCAGGCGGCCGGCACCCTCTCCGGCGGCGAGCAGCAGATGCTGGCGATGGGCCGGGCGCTGATGTCCCGTCCGAAGCTGCTGATGCTGGACGAGCCGTCGATGGGCCTCTCCCCGCTGATGATGCAGAAGATCATGGCGACCATCGTGGAGCTGAAGGCGTCCGGCATGACCATCCTGCTGGTCGAGCAGAACGCGCAGGCCGCGCTCTCGCTCTCGGACCGGGCGTACGTGATGACCACCGGGCACATCACGCTCTCCGGCACCGGCGCGGAGCTGCTGCGCGACGAGTCGGTGCGCCGCAGCTACCTCGGCGAGGACTGACCCCCCGTCAACGGGCGAGCGCCCCACCCGGGTTTCCGGGTGGGGCGCTCGCCGCGTCTGCGGGCCTTCGCTCAGCCCTCGGCCGCGTCGGACTTCTTGCGGTCCTGGGCGGCACCCTCCTCGATCACGGCCTCGGCGACCGCGGCCATGGTCATCCGGCGGTCCATCGAGGTCTTCTGGATCCAGCGGAACGCGGCGGGCTCGTTCAGACCGAACTTGGTCTGCAGCACGCTCTTCGCCCGGTCGACCAGCTTGCGGGTCTCCAGCCGCTGCGAGAGGTCCGCGATCTCCTGCTCCAGGGTGCGCATCTCGGTGTAGCGGGAGACCGCCATCTCGATGGCCGGGACCAGGTCGCTCTTGCTGAACGGCTTGACGATGTAGGCCATCGCCCCGGCGTCGCGGGCCCGGTCGACCAGTTCGCGCTGCGAGAAGGCGGTGAGCATCAGCACCGGCGCCAGGTGCGCCTCGTGGATCCGCTCGGCCGCGGAGAGGCCGTCCAGGACCGGCATCTTGACGTCCAGGATGGCGAGGTCGGGCTTGAGCTCCTCGACCAGCCGGACCGCGGTCTCACCGTCGCCGGCCTCACCGACCACGGTGTAGCCCTCCTCCTCCAACATCTCCTTGAGGTCGAGGCGGATCAGTGCCTCGTCCTCGGCGATGACGATTCGGGTGATCTGGGGCGAGTCGGTGTCAAGCGGCTGGGCCTGCTCGTCGGCGGTGCTCACGGGGCTCCTCGGTCCGGCGGGGTGCTGCATGCACGAGCCTACCCAGACACGGTATGTTTGGTTCACCACGGTGGGGGTTTGACCTTCGATCCGCTGGGCCCCGATAGCCCAATCGGCAGAGGCAACGGTCTCAAACACCGTACGGTGTGGGTTCGAATCCCACTCGGGGCACTTACCTTGCTTTCCAAGGTCGCTCACTCCAGCGTGATGGCGGCGGGCGCGGCCCCCGCGTCGGTCGCCGTCAGCGTGTAGCGTCCCGCGGTCGGTCCGTCGAAGTCGAACCAGGCCGCCAGGTTGCCGGAGCCGGGGATGCCCTCCCCCGTGGCCATCAGGTTCAGCGGCCCGGTCGGTGCGAGGGTGCGACCGTCCGGCAGGGTGAGCCGCAGGGCCAGGCCGTCGCCGGTGGTGCCGAACGGGACGTCGAACTGGACCGTGACGGTGTGTCGGCCTGCGTCCAACGCGCTGACCGGCCGCCCGGGGAGGTTCCCGCCGCCGACGTTCAGCGTGCAGTCGCCGCGGAGTTCGGCCGCGTGCAGCGCGAGCCGGTACCGCCCGGTGGCGAGGATGTCGGCGGAGGCGTGCAGCGGTACGGGGGCCAGCGGTTCGGCTCCGGGCGCGCCGGGTACCAGCGGCAGGACCGCCCGCACCTTGCCCGGCGCGGTGATCACCAGCGAGAGGTCCTCCAGGTGCAGTTGCTGCCCGGCGCCGCCGAGGTCACGGGCCTCGAGCAGGCCGCCCTCGCTCACCGTCGCCGTGTTCTCCCCCCACGGGGCGGGGCCGGTCAGCTCGGCCAGCGGTTGCCCGTGCGTTTCCAGGAAGTAGTGCGGCCGGACGGAGGCGAGGGTCGCCGGCCCGGCGAGGGTGGCCGCGACGAGCACACCGACCGCCGGCCGTCCGTCCGGCTGCCGGGTCTCGTACGCGCTCTGCAGGTCGATGACGTCGCCGCCCCAGTAGGCCGTGGCACCGACCTGGAGCGTCCTGGTCGGCGCGGGCGCCGTCCCGCCGTCCGGGCCGCAGGCGGACAGCAGGGCGGCCGCGAGGAGCATCGCGGCCGGACCCGTGGCGTTCCTCCTCATGGTTCCGCTCACCTCCGTCACACCGGTGCCTGGGTCGGGGAGCCCCCGTCGGTGGGGGCCTCGTGCAGGGTCAGGGTGGCCGGAGGGGCGCCGCGGTCCGCGGCCTCGAGGGTGTAGACGCCGGTGGTGCCGCCGTAGAAGTCGAACCAGGCGGACAGGTTCACCGCGTCGTGGCGGCCCTGGTAGTCGAGCACGACCGGCGGGGTGCTCGGGGCGATCCGGCGGCCGTCGGGCAGGGTGAGGTGCAGGTCGAGGCCGTCGGGGGTGGTGCCGGGCGGGGCGTCGAACCAGACCACGACGGAGTGCTGACCGGGCTTCAGCGCGTCCAGTGCCCGGCTGCCGTGGTCGATGCCGTCGGGGCTGCTGCCACCCAGCTGGTGCACCGCGTCCGGGCTGCCGGTGCAGTCCTGGCGCAGCTGGGCGGCCGCCTGGGCCAGCCGGTAGCGGCCGGTCTCCAGCGTGGCGGCGGAGGGCTTCAGCGCGATGGGCTCCAGCAGCTCGGTGACGCCCGGCTGCGGCGCGCCGAGCGGGATCACGGCACGGACCAGGCCGGGCGCGGTGAGCACCAGCGTGAGGCCGTCCGCATCGAGCGGCTTCCCGTCCAGGCCGACGTCCTTGGCCTTGAAGGTGGTGGTCGTGGTCATGCCCCCGGAGCCGGACATCATCGGTTTGCCGAGGTCGGCCACGGCGAGGCCGTCGGCCTCCAGGCTGAGGTGCGGCTGGTCCCCGATCACGCTGAACGGGAAGCCGGTGGTGGCCTGCACGACCAGGGTGACCTGGTTGCGGCCGTCGGGCTGGGCGGTGACGGTCAGGTCGGTGACCCGGTAGGCCTCGCCGGCGAACCACGCCGTCCTGTTGACCGTCACCTTCTGGGTCAGGAACGGCAGCTGACGAGTACTCGGGACCTTGGAGTCGGCGCGGTCGGCGGACGGCGCGGCGCAGCCGGCCGCGAGCAGGGCGGCGGCGAGTATCGCGGCGGTGGCGGTGAACTGTCGGTGCATGGTGGTTCCCCCCGTTACTGCGTGTGCCCGGGCGCGGTGGACGCGCCCGGGCGAGGTACTGACGATGGTTCGGGATCAGGCGAGCGGGCCGCTGTCGGCGACCGCGGCGGCGGTGAGCTTGACCGGGGCGGCGGCGCCCGGGGCGTCGGTGACGGAGAGCGTGTAGTCGCCGTCGGTGGCGCCGTTGAAGACGAACCAGGCGGCCATGTCCTGGCGGGTGGGGCGGTCGGGGTAGATCGCCTCGATGGGGGCGACGGTGGGGCCGACCTCCTGGCCGTTGGGGAGCTTGAGGCGCAGGAAGGAGCCGTCGACGGCCATGCCGGCCGGGCCGACGTTGCCCTTCATGTCGAAGACCACCAGGACGGCGCGCTGGCCGGGCTTGAGGGTGGTGACGCCGTTGCCGTCGCCGAAGTCGGCGCGCAGCTGGGCGTACTTGAGGTCGAGGGTGAGCCGGCCGGAGGTGATGGAGTTCCCGGCGAGCTTGAGGTCGACCGGCTTGAGGGTGACCGCCGTCCGGCCGCCCTTGCCGAGCGGGGCGACCGCCTGGGCGACGCCCGGGTCGCCGAGGACGAAGGAGGCGCCGTCGAAGCTGAACGGGTGCTTGGGGTCGACGTTGCCCTTGAAGGTGACCGGTAGCGGGTTGGTGGCGCCGGGGACCGGCGGGGCGGCGGTGCCCAGGTCGCCGGTGACCGGGCTGCCGGACAGGTCGAGGGCGAGGCTCGGCCAGTAGTGGATGGCGGTGGTCTTGAAGGTGTTGGTGACGTTGGTGTTCAGCGTCACGGTGTAGTCGCCGTTCGGGCCGGCGGCGTAACTGGCGTCCTTGACCTCGAACTTGAGGCCGCCCCACCAGACGGTCTTGCCGACCTGCACGGAGGTCGGCGCGGTGGGGGCGACCGCCGGGGCGCTGGCGGTGGGGGCGGTGCCCTTGGCGGCGGCGGTGGACGCGGCCGGCGCCGGGGTGTCCGACGGGTCGCAGGCGGTGGCGAGCGCGGCGACCAGGACGGCGGCGGCGACGGCGGCGGCCGCCTTGACGGAGCGTCTGGCCGGGCGCGGAGTGCTGCTGTTCATCGCGGGGTTCCCTCCCTCGGCGCCGCTCGGGGTGTGTGGGTTACGACGCCGTCGGCAGGACGGTACCCACCCGCGGACCGGCCGGACCGGTCCGTGACGGATCCGGGACGAGGCCGCGTCCTGGCGGTGAAGTCGCTACAGGGAAAGGGTAGTTGGCGAACCTTCCGGTGTCCCGCCGGTTGCCGGATCAGGAGGCCGCGGAGAGTCCGGCCACGCCGTGCGGCAGTCCGGCGCGGTGGGCCAGCGCGGCCGCCTCGCCGCGGGAGCCGACGCCGAGTTTGGCCAGGATGTTGGCCACGTGGAACTTCACCGTGGACTCGCTGATGTGCAGCGCCGCGGCGATCTCCCGGTTGCGGCGGCCGCGGGCGAGCTGGCCCAGCACCTCCAGCTCGCGCGGCTGGAGGCCGTCCAGCGGGTCGGTGGCGAGGCCGGGGCCGGGCGGGGCCGGCGGCAGGTCGACGGTGACGGTGGTGCCCCAGCCGGGCACCGCCTCGACGGTGTGCCGGCCGCCGAGCGCGGCGATCCGGTCGGCGGTGCGGTGGACGGTGAGCGCGTCGGCGGCGAGCAGGCCGAGACCGTCGGCGCGGACCACGGCGCGCAGCGTCGCGTCCGGGGTGAACTGCCAGCTCACGTGCAGCCGGGTGGGCTTCTCCTGGTCGAGCATCAGCAGGACGGCCGCCCGGACGGCGTCCCGGGCGGTGTGCGCGGTGTCGGCCGCGACGGTCCGGTCGCCCTCCACCGGGGGGACGGCGTCCATCCGGACCCGGGTGTGCCGGAGCAGCGGCCGCAGTTCGCGGGCCAGCCGGGCGAAGGCGGCGTCGGCGGGCTCCTCGCTGAGCGTGCGGTCCAGTTCGGCCCCGCGGCGCAGGTCGAGCAGGGCGGTGACGGCGAGTTCGGTGGCGGCGCGGCGGGCGGCGCCGTCGTCCAGGTCGGCGGAGCGCAGCGGGGCCAGGATCGCGGCGAGGGCGGCGCTGTGCGCTCCGGTGGACTCGGCGATGGCCCGGGCCCGGGCGTTGGCGGTGACCCGGGAGACGGCGGTCTGGGTGGGGGCGGCGTCGGTGGCGCGGTGGTCGGAGTGGGCGACCACCAGGTCCCACAGGCGTTGCAGGACGGCGAGCGCGCCCGCGGCGACCGGCGTGGCGTCGGCCCGGATCAGCACCAGCACGGCGCCCTTGCCGTGGCCGGGGTCGGCGCTGACCACCACCACCGGCCGGGTGTGGCCCGCGAGTTCGGCCTCGCCCTGCCAGGGCCGGCGCTCGCCGCTCCGCTCGGCCGCGCCGGCCGCCAGCTCGCCGAGCTGGGAGAGTTCCACGGCGCCGATGCCCTCGGTGAGCGCGGCCGGGCCGGTGACGTTGGTCGGGGAGAACACGCAGACGCCGCTGAGCTGGGCCGCCGCCTGGTGCGGGACGAGCGTGCCGACCGCCTCCGACACCCGCGGCAGCAGGCCCGGGCGCGGGGTGCGCAGCACCTCGACCGCCCTGGCCAGCGCGTCCTCGGGTCGGCCCCAGTGCTCCTGCCAGCTCTCGTCCATGCCGACCAGCCTAACCCCGCCGCACCGGTCGCCGGCCTGTCCGTTCGGCCAGGTCGAACCGTCCGAAAGGCGGGCCGGGGCGGGGCCGGACAGGTCGCAGGATGGAGCTGTCGCAAGGCCCAACCCTCCTCGATCCCAAGGACGTTCCCATGACCAAGGCCATCGCCTTCCCGCACTACGGCGGCGTCGACGTGCTGCGCCCCGTCGACGTCGAGCTGCCCGCCCCCGGTCCCGGCCAGGTGCGGGTGGCGGTCCGCGCGGCGGGCGTCAACCCGCTCGACCACAAGCTGCGCAGCGGCGCGCTGGACGGCGTCTTCGCGGTCGCGTTCCCGTTCGTGCCGGGCTACGAGGTGGCCGGCACGGTGGAGGCGGTCGGCGCGGGCGTCACCGGCTTCGCGCCCGGTGACGAGGTGTTCGGCGGCACGGTCGGCGGCGGGTACGCCGAGCACGCGCTGGTGGACGCCGCCGCGCTGGTCCGCAAGCCGGCCTCGCTGGGCTGGGCGGAGGCCGCCGCGCTGCCGGTGGCGGCGGAGACCTCCGAGCGGGTCCTGGACGTCCTGGGGGCGCGGCCCGGCGAGACGCTGCTGGTGCACGGCGCGGCCGGCGGGGTCGGCACGCTGCTGCTGCAGTTCGCCCGGGCCCGCGGGATCACCGTGGTGGGCACCGCGAGCGAGGCCAACCACGACTACCTGCGCGAGCTCGGCGCGATCCCGGTGGCGTACGGGGAGGGCCTGGCGGAGCGGGTGCGGGCGGCCGCCCCGGGCGGGGTGGACCGGGCGGTGGACGCCGCCGGGCAGGGCGGGGTGCTGCCGCTGTCGATCGAACTGACCGGCGGCGCGGACCGGGTGGTGACGATCGCGGACGCCGCGGGCGGCCACCAGTACGGCGTCCGGTTCACCGGCGGCGGCGAGGGCGGCGAGTCGTACCACGCGCGGGCCTTCGCGGCCGTGCTGGCGCTGCACGAGGCGGGCACCCTGCGGCTGCCGCTGCACCGGGTGCTGCCGCTGGCGGAGGCCGCCGAGGCGCACCGGATCAGCGAGCACGGGCACCTGCGCGGCAAGATCGTGCTGACGGTCTGACCACCGGCCCGGCTGACGGCCCGTCGGACAGGAGGCCTGCTCGACGGACCGTCAGATGCCTTCCGGCATCGGCTAGTTGACGGTACCCACGTGGTGCACGCGGACCAGGTTGGTGGAGCCGGCCAGGCCGGGCGGGGAGCCCGCGGTGATCACCACGATGTCGCCGGGCCGGCAGCGGCCGAGGCTGAGCAGCGCGGCGTCCACCTGGGCGACCAGCTCGTCGGTGGTGGGCACGAACGGGCCGAGGAAGGTCTCCACGCCCCAGGTCAGCGCCAACTGGCTGCGCACCGCGGGCTCGTAGGTGAAGGCCAGGACCGGGATCGGCGAGCGGTAGCGGGTCAGCCGGCGGGCGGTGTCGCCGCTCTGGGTGAAGGCGACCAGGTACTTGGCGTCCAGGAAGTCGCCGATCTCGGCGGCGGCACGGGCCACCGCGCCGCCCTGGGTGCGCGGCTTGCTGCTCTCGGTCAGCGGCGGCAGGCCGGCGGCCAGGATGTCGGTCTCGGCGGCCTCGACGATCCGGGCCATCGTCCGGACCGTCTCCACCGGGTACTTGCCCACCGAGGTCTCGCCGGAGAGCATCACCGCGTCGGTGCCGTCGAACACCGCGTTGGCGACGTCGGAGGCCTCGGCCCGGGTCGGCCGGGAGGCGTTGATCATCGAGTCCAGCATCTGGGTGGCGACGATCACCGGCTTGGCGTTGCGCTTGGCCAGCTTGACCGCGCGCTTCTGGACGATCGGCACCTCCTCCAGCGGGAGTTCGACGCCCAGGTCGCCGCGGGCGACCATCAGGCCGTCGAAGGCGTCGACGATCTCGGCGAGGTTCTCCACCGCCTGCGGCTTCTCGATCTTGGCGATGACCGGGATCCGGCGGCCCTCCTCGTCCATCACCCGGTGCACCTCCTCGATGTCCCGGGCGCTGCGCACGAACGACAGCGCGATCAGGTCGGCACCGGTCCGTACGGCCCAGCGCAGGTCGTCGACGTCCTTGTCGGACAGCGCGGGCACGGAGACGGCGACTCCGGGCAGGTTGAGGCCCTTGTGGTCGGAGACCAGGCCGCCTTCGATGACGATGCAGTGGACCCGGGGGCCCTCCACGTGGGTGACCTCCAGGCAGACCCGGCCGTCGTCGACCAGGATCCGCTCGCCGCGCGACACGTCGGCGGCCAGGCCCTTGTAGGTGGTTCCGCAGATCTCCCGGTCACCCGGGACGTCCTCCACGGTGATGGTGAACTCGTCGCCGCGTTCCAGCAGGACCGGTCCGTCGGCGAAGGTGGCCAGCCGGATCTTGGGGCCCTGCAGGTCGGCGAGGATGCCGACACTGCGGCCGGTCTCGTCGGCGGCCTTGCGGACCCGGTGGTAGCGCTCCTCGTGCTCGTGCTGGGAGCCGTGGCTGAGATTGAGTCGGGCGATGTCCATGCCGGCGTCGACCAGGGCCTTGATCTGGTCGTACGAATCCGCGGCAGGCCCGAGAGTACAGACGATTTTTGCTCGGCGCATGGCTCAGAAGCCTAGGCATTACCGGGGCGTAGCCAGAACGCTCCAGGCTGCTCTGCCATGGCAGTTGGCGAAAGATTCGATGAACGGCCCGATACCGCGGGGGTTGACGGAAGCGTGTACGAGCGGATCGGGCCGAGCGGTGCCCCGTCACGGACGGGTCGCCCAGTGCTCATCTGATGGAAACGTCGGGGGGCTGGTCTGCGGCGGAATTAACCGGCAGACTTCTACGCGCGTTTCTCTACGCGCGTCACCGTGCTGCCGTAACGTCATCGCCCGTGCCACCGGCCGCAGCTGACGGCCCGCCTGTTCGATCTGGAGTCCTCGATGTCCCTGAACCGCCGTGACTTCGTCACCCGCTCCGCCGCCACCGCGGCCGGGGCCGCCCTCGTCGGCGGCATCACCACCGCGACCGCGACGCCCGCCTCCGCGGCGGAGGCCGACCAGGACGAGGCCCGCGGCCGGGGCCCGGTCCCGTTCAAGGCGAGCTTCACCGTGATGGGCACCACCGACCTGCACGGCCGGGTGCTCAACTGGGACTACTTCACCGACGCCGAGTACGACGACAAGGCGCACAACGACGTCGGCCTGGCCAAGATCTCCACCCTGGTGGACCAGGTCCGCGCCGAGAAGGGCCACTGCCACACCCTGCTGATCGACGCCGGCGACATCATCCAGGGCACCCAGCTCACCTACTACTACGCCCGGGTCGAGCCGATCACCGGCAAGCGCCCGCCGCGCCACCCGATGGCCGAGGCGATGAACGCCATCGGCTACGACGCCGCCGCGCTCGGCAACCACGAGTTCAACTACGGCATCTCCACCGTCCGCGCCTTCGAGGAGCAGTTGGAGTTCCCGCTGCTGGGCGCCAACGCGCTGTTCGCCAAGAACGAGAAGCCGGCCTTCCCGCCGTACGTCATCAAGGAGATGCACCTCGGCCACGGCCGGCCGCTGCGGGTGGGCATCCTGGGCCTGACCAACCCCGGCATCGCGATCTGGGACAAGGCCAACGTGCAGGGCCAGATGATCTTCCCCGGCATCGTCGAGATGGCCGCCAAGTACGTGCCGCGGATGAAGGCGGCCGGCGCCGACGTGGTGGTGGTCTCCGCCCACTCCGGCATCGACGAGCCCTCCTCCTACGGCGACCAGCTGCCCTGGCCCGAGGACGCCTCCGGCGAGATGGCCGTCACCGTCCCCGGCATCGACGCGGTGCTGGTCGGCCACACCCACAAGGAGGTGGCGCAGCGGCTGATCACCAACCAGAAGACCGGGAAGACCGTCGTCCTCTCCGAGCCGCTGTGCTGGGCCCAGCGCCTGTCCTGCTTCGACTTCGAGGTGGAGTTCGCTCGCGGCCAGTGGACCGTCTCCTCGGTCACCTCGCGGGTGCTGAACAGCAACACCGTCGCCGACGACCCGAAGATCGTGAAGCTGATCGACGCCCAGCACAAGAAGGTCGTCGCCTACGTCAACCAGGTCATCGGCACCTGCAAGGAGACGCTCTCGATCGCGGAGTCCCGTTTCAAGGACACCCCGATCATCGACCTGATCGGCCGCATCCAGGCCGACGCCGTCCGCACCGCGCTGGCCGGCGGCCAGTACGCCAAGCTGCCGGTGGTCGCCCAGGCCGCGCCGTTCAACCGCACCGCGGTGATCCCGGCCGGCGAGGTCAAGCTGCGCGACGCGGCCGGCCTGTACATCTACGAGAACACCCTGGAGGCCCGTCTCCTGACGGGTGCCCAGCTGAAGGACTACCTGGAGTTCTCCGCCAAGTACTACGCCCAGCTGGCCCCCGGTGACCCGATCAACCTGGACACCCTGACCAACCAGGCGAACAACACCCCCGACTACAACTACGACTCGATCTACGGCCTGACCTACGACATCGACATCTCGCAGCCGGTCGGCAGCCGGATCGTCGGCCTGTCGTACCAGGGCGCCCCGGTCGACCCGGCCGCGCAGTTCGTCCTCGCGGTCAACAACTACCGTGCCAACGGCGGCGGCAACTTCCCGCACGTCGCCAAGGCGCAGCAGATCTGGGCCAACTCGGACGAGATCCGCAACACGATGATCGCCTGGGTGAAGGCCAAGGGCGTCATCGACCCGACCGAGTTCTACGGCAACGGCGGCTGGCGCCTGGTCCGCCAGGGCGTTCCGCTGTTCTGACCTCCGGCGCGGCCGGCGCCTTGAGCCGATGCCGCGGGTGAACGCGTTCCCGCAGGGGCCGTTCCGGGTGCGACCGCCGCGCCCGGGACGGCCCCTGACGCGTGGTCAGGCGCCGACGCAGCACAGGGCGGCGGACAGGTCGAGCCGGGCGTCCAGCCGGAGCAGGTCGCGGCCGGTGAGCTCCTCGATCCGGCGGATCCGGTAGTGCACGGTGTTCACGTGGACGTGCAGCGCCTCGGCGGTGCGGGTCCAGGAGGCGTCGTGGCGCAGGAACGCCGCCAGGGTCGCCAGCAGGGCCTCGTGCCCGGCGAGCGGCCCGAGCAGCCGCTCCCGGTAGGCCGCCCGTACCTCGGCGGGCAGCCCGTTGCACAGGTTGCCGCCGACCGTGGCCGCGTTCCAGATCTTCCAGGACGCCAGGAAGGCCCGGCAGCACTGCTCCACCAGGCCCGCCGCCGCACTCGGCGACTGCCGTGCGTGGCGGGAGAGTTCGGCGATGGTGCAGGTCGCGGCGAGCTCCAGCCCGCCGTCCGGGGTCGGGGTCAGCGGGGGCCAGCCGAACCGCTGGAGGTCGATCAACCGCCGCGCCGCGGGCTGGGGTTCGGAGAACAGGTGAGTCAAGCAATCCCCCGGCCCCGCCCGGCAGTGGTGCGCCCTACCAGAACGCCCCTCCGGCGCTGGACGATCGACCAGCGGAAGCCGCTGCGACCGGTCCGCCGGAGGGGCGTCGGTGTACTGCCGGGGGTGCGTCGGAAGGGGTGCGTCAGAACGGGCTGCGTCAGAACGGGAACTGGGACCGCTCGTGCTGGATGGATATCCACTTCAGCGTGGTGAAGGCGTCGACGGTGGCCTCGCCGCCCAGCCGGCCGATGCCGGAGTTCTTCTCGCCGCCGAACGGGACCAGCGGTTCGTCCGCGATGGTGCCGTCGTTGACGTGGACCATGCCGGTGTCGATCCGCTGGGCGAACCGGACGCCGCGCTCGACGTCCGCGGTGTGCACGGCGCCGGAGAGGCCGAAGGGCGTGTCGTTGGCGATCCGCACGGCCTCCTCCTCGCCGTCGAACGGGATCAGCAGCGCCACCGGGCCGAACACCTCGCGGCGCAGGATCGGCGCGTCCTCGGGGATGTCGGTGAGCACGGTGGGGTGCACCAGGGTGCCCACGGTGCTGCCGTGCAGCAGCGGGCGGGCGCCGGCCGCGATGGCCCTGGCGACCTCGGCGGTGACCGACTCGGCCTGGGCGGTGTTGATCAGCGGGCCGAGCTGGGTCTCCGGCTCGCCGGGGTCGCCGGCCCGCAGCGAGGACACCTTGGCGGTGAACTTCTCGCTGAACTCGGCGAACAGGCTGCGGTCCACCAGGATCCGGTTGGCGGCCATGCAGATCTGGCCCTGGTGCAGGAACCGGCTGGCCACCGCCGCGTCCACCGCGTAGTCCACATCCGCGTCGTCCAGCACCACCAGGGCGCTGTTGCCGCCCAACTCCAGGACGGTGCGCTTGAAGTGGCTCGCGGCGACGGTCGCCACGTGCCGGCCGACGGCGTCCGAGCCGGTGAAGGAGATCACCTTGGGCACGGGGTGCTCGAGGAAGGCGTCACCGATCTCGGCGATGTCGGTGAGCACCACGTTCAGCAGGCCGGCCGGCAGCCCGGCCTCCTCGAAGATCTTCGCCAGCAGGGTGCCGCCGCTGACCGGGGCGTCCTGGTGCGGCTTCAGCACCACGCCGTTGCCGAGCGCGAGCGCCGGGGCGACCGCCTTCAGCGAGAGGAACACCGGAGCGTTGAACGGGCTGATCACGCCGACCACGCCGACCGGCAGCCGGTACAGGCGGTTCTCCTTGCCGGGCACCGGCGAGGGCAGGATCTTCCCCTCGGCGCGCATCGCCAGCGCCATCGACTCGCGCAGCATGTCCCGGCAGAGCCCGAGTTCGAACGCCGACTTGAGCAGCGTCCCGCCCAGCTCGACGGTCATCACCTGGAGGATCTCCGCCTCGCGCTGCTCGATCACCCGCAGCGCCCGCTCGAACACCAGCCGCCGCTCGTACGGGCTCTGCCGCGCCCACACCTTCTGCGCGCGCTCGGCGGCCCGGTACGCCTGGTCGACCTCGTCCGCCGTGGCCACCGTGAACGAGGCGAGCTTCTCACCGGTGTACGGGTCGAGGTCGACGATGTCCCAGGAGCCGGTGCCCGGCCGCCACTGGCCGTCGATGTACTGCTGGGCGAGTTCCGTGATCAAGGACATCCGATGATCCCTTCGGGACTGTCACCTCAAGAGGCACTGTCGCCTTCTGACGGATCATCATCTTAATTGCGTACTAGTCCTCTTGGAGGATCTCCGCCAGAAGCGCCCGGGTCTCTTCCTCGGACAGCGCCGCCGCCGACACCTTCTCCAGCGCGGCGTTGTACTCGGCCACCTCGACCGCCTTGTCGAGGTACATCGCCGTGGTGAACTGCTCCACGTACACCACGTCGGAGAGGTCCGGCTCGGGGAAGGCCAGCACCGTGAACGCCCCGCTGTCCGCGGCCAGCGCGCCCATCCCGAGCGGCAGCACCCGCAGGCTGATGGTCTCGCGCAGCGACAGCTCGGCCAGCCGGGCCAGCTGACCGCGCATCACCTCGGGCCCGCCGCGCGGCCGCCGCAGCGCCGTCTCGTCGACGATCAGCTCCAGCCGGGCGGTCGTCCCCTCGGCCAGGAACCGCACCTGGCGGCGCAGCCGCACCGCGGCCCGCCGCTCGATCTCCTCCTCGGGCACGCCCGGGCTGCCGGCCCGCATCACCGCGTGCACGTACTCGGGGGTCTGCAGCAGCCCGGGCACGAACTGCACCTCGTAGCTGCGCACCAGGTTCGCCGCGTCCTCCAGGTTGAGGTACGTCTGGAACCACTGCGGGATCACGTCGCCGTAGCCGTGCCACCAGGCCGGGGCGTTGGTCTCGCCGACCAGGCCGAGCAGGGCGGCGCGGGACTCCTCGTCCTGCACGCCGTACAGGGTCAGCAGGTCCGCGACGTCGCGCTGCTTGAAGCCGACCCGGCCGAGCTCCATCCGGCTGATCTTGGACTCCGAGGCGCGGATCGAGTACCCCGCGTCCTCCCGGGTCACGCCACGGGCCTCGCGCAGCCGCCTCAACTGGGCACCCAGTTGGATACGGCGCGCGGTCGCTCCGCTGCCCGTCGGCAGGCCCGTCATGCAAACCTCCGCCCAAGAACGACAGTTGGACCCCGTGGGATGCAGTCTGCCACTGCGTGGCGACACTCCGCGAGATCCTGAGCGCTTTTGGCCAAGCCGTTGTAATGCGACGCGTGTCGACTGTTCGCACCGAATCGGCCGGTGGCCGGAAAAGGACCCGGCGCGGGAATGGCACCGCGCCGGAAAAGACTTCGGCGCCTGCCCTTACCTGGTCGGGGAGTGGGCAGGCGCCGTCATGACCGGGCCCGGCGGCTCTGGCGGGTCGGTGTTTGTCGGCCGGGCCCCCGCGAACTTGCGGTCGCGGGGGACAGGCGTTCGTGGGCCGGCGGTCGGTCAGACCACCAGCGGCCGGTCGGTCGGCTTGATCGGGGCGGGGAGAGGGGTCTTCCCGCCCAGGTACTTGTCGACCGCCGCGGCGGCGGAGCGGCCTTCGGCGATCGCCCAGACGATCAGCGACTGACCGCGGCCGGCGTCACCGCAAACGTACACCCCATCGACGTTGGTGCCGAACTTGCCGTCCCGCGCGATGTTGCCGCGGGCGTCCAGCTCGACGCCCAGCTGCTCGACCAGGCCGTTGCGAACGTCGGTTCCGGTGAAGCCCATCGCCAGGGTGACCAGCTGGGCCGGGATGGCCCGCTCGCTGCCCGGCACCGGCTCGAACTTGCCGTTCTTGAACTCGACCTCGACCAGGTGCAGTTCCTGGACGTTGCCGTCCTCGTCGCCGGCGAAGTGGGTGGTGGAGACGGAGTAGATCCGCTCACCGCCCTCCTCGTGCGCCGAGGTCACCTTGTACGTCATCGGCATGGTCGGCCAGGGCTGGCCGGCCGGCCGGGCCTCCGACGGCTGCGGCATGATCTCCAGCTGGGTCACCGACGCGGCGCCCTGGCGGTGCGCGGTGCCGACGCAGTCCGCGCCGGTGTCGCCGCCGCCGATCACCACGACGTGCTTGCCCTTGGCCGAGATCGGGGAGTCGACGTAGTCGCCCTCCTGGACCTTGTTGGCCAGCGGCAGGTACTCCATCGCCTGGTGGACACCGTTCAACTCCCGCCCGGGGACGGGCAGGTCGCGCGCGGTGGTGGCGCCGGCCGCGACCACCACGGCGTCGAAGCGCGAGCGCAGGTCCTGGCCGGTGATGTCCTCGCCCACGTGCACGCCGGTGCGGAACCGGGTGCCCTCCGCGCGCATCTGCTCGATGCGGCGGTTGATGTGGCGCTTCTCCATCTTGAACTCGGGGATGCCGTACCGCAGCAGGCCGCCGATCCGGTCCGCGCGCTCGTACACCACCACGGTGTGCCCGGCCCGGGTGAGCTGCTGGGCGACGGCCAGGCCGGCCGGGCCGGAGCCGACCACGGCGACGGTCTTGCCGGACAGCCGCTCCGGGACCTGCGGGGTGACCCCGCCGCGGTCCCAGGCCTTGTCGATGATGGTGACCTCGACGTTCTTGATGGTCACCGCGTCCTGGTTGATCCCCAGCACGCAGGCCGACTCGCAGGGAGCCGGGCACAGGCGGCCGGTGAACTCCGGGAAGTTGTTGGTCGCGTGCAGCCGCTCGATCGCGCCGGACCAGTCGTCCCGGTAGGCGAGGTCGTTCCACTCGGGGATCAGGTTCCCGAGCGGGCAGCCGTTGTGGCAGAACGGGATGCCGCAGTCCATGCAGCGGCCGGCCTGCTTGGTGATGATCGGAAGGAGGCTGCGCTCGACGTAGACCTCGTTCCAGTCACGGAGCCGGACGTCCACCGGACGGCGCTCCGCCAGCTGCTTGGGCGTGGTCAGGAAGCCCTTGGGGTCAGCCATTTGCCGCCTCCATCATCTTGCGAGTGGTCTCCACCTCGGAGAGGCCATCGCGCTCAGCGGCGTCCTTGGCGGCGAGCACAGCCTTGTAGTCGGTGGGCATGATCTTGGAGAAGCGGGAGACCCCGCTGCCCCAGTCGGCCAGGAGCTCGGCGGCGACGGTGGAGCCGGTCTCCTCGTAGTGCTGCTGGACGGTCTCGCGCAGCCACTCGCGGTCGGCGGCGCTGGGGGCCTCGATGCCCACCATGCCGCTGTTCACGTTGGCCGGGCGCAGGTCGAGCACGTAGGCGATGCCGCCGGACATGCCCGCCGCCAGGTTGCGGCCGGTCTCGCCGAGGATCAGCACCCGACCGCCGGTCATGTACTCCAGGCCGTGGTCGCCCACGCCCTCCACCACCAGGGTGGCACCGGAGTTGCGGACCGCAAAACGCTCGCCGGCCTTGCCGCGCAGGTGGATGCGGCCGGAGGTGGCGCCGTAGCCGATGGTGTTGCCGGCGATCACGTGGTTCTGCGCGTCGGCGCCGATCGCGGCCGCGTCCCGGGCCGGGCGGACCACGAGCACGCCGCCGGACAGGCCCTTGCCGACGTAGTCGTTGGCGTCGCCCTCCAGGCGGAGCGTCACACCGTTCGGCACGAACGCGCCGAAGGACTGGCCGGCCGAGCCGGTGAAGGTGACGTCGATGGTGCCCTCGGGCAGGCCCTCACCGCGGTACCGCTTGGTCACCTGGTGGCCGAGCATGGTGCCGACCGTGCGGTTGACGTTGCGGATCGGCAGCTGGATGCGCACGGCCTCGCCGCGCACCAGGGCGTCCTCGGCCAGCTCGATCAGCTGGTTGTCGAGGGCCTTGTCCAGCGCGTGGTCCTGCTCGGTGGTGCGGTACAGGGCCGCGCCCTCGGGCAGCTCGGGGACGTGGAACAGCGGGGCCAGGTCGAGACCGGCGGCCTTCCAGTGGTCGATCGCGGCCTCGGCGTCGATGTGCTCGGCGTGGCCGACGGCCTCCTCGATGGAGCGGAAGCCCAGCTCGGCGAGGATCTCGCGGACCTCCTCGGCGATGAACTCGAAGAAGTTGACCACGAACTCGGCCTTGCCGGAGAACCGCTCGCGCAGCACCGGGTTCTGCGTGGCGACGCCGACCGGGCAGGTGTCCAGGTGGCAGACCCGCATCATGATGCAGCCGGAGACCACCAGCGGGGCGGTCGCGAAGCCGAACTCCTCGGCGCCCAGCAGCGCGGCGATCACCACGTCGCGGCCGGTCTTCAGCTGGCCGTCCGTCTGGACCACGATCCGGTCCCGCAGGCCGTTCAGCAGCAGGGTCTGCTGGGTCTCGGCCAGGCCGAGCTCCCAGGGGCCGCCCGCGTGCTTCAGCGAGGTGAGCGGGGAGGCGCCGGTGCCGCCGTCGTGGCCCGAGATCAGGACCACGTCGGCGTGCGCCTTGGAGACGCCCGCGGCGACCGTGCCGACACCGACCTCGGAGACCAGCTTCACGTGGATGCGGGCGTCCGGGTTGGCGTTCTTGAGGTCGTGGATCAGCTGAGCCAGGTCCTCGATGGAGTAGATGTCGTGGTGCGGCGGCGGGGAGATCAGGCCCACGCCCGGGGTCGAGTGCCGGGTCTTCGCGACCCACGGGTAGACCTTGTGGCCGGGCAGCTGGCCGCCCTCGCCGGGCTTGGCGCCCTGGGCCATCTTGATCTGGATGTCGTCCGCGTTGACCAGGTACTCGGAGGTGACGCCGAACCGGCCGGAGGCGACCTGCTTGATCGCCGAGCGGCGCTCCGGGTCGTACAGGCGCTCCGGGTCCTCGCCGCCCTCACCGGTGTTGGACTTGCCGCCGAGGCGGTTCATCGCGATCGCGAGGGTCTCGTGCGCCTCCATCGAGATGGAGCCGTAGGACATCGCGCCGGTGGAGAACCGCTTGACGATCTCGGAGACCGGCTCGACCTCGTCGATGGAGATCGGGGTCCGGCCGAGGCCGTCCAGCTTGAACAGGCCGCGCAGCGTCATCAGGCGCTCGGACTGGGCGTTCACCCGGTCCGTGTACTGCTTGAAGACGTCGTAGCGCTTGGTGCGGGTCGAGTGCTGGAGGCGGAAGACCGTCTCCGGGTCGAACAGGTGCGGCTCGCCCTCGCGGCGCCACTGGTACTCGCCGCCGATGTCCAGCGCGCGGTGCGCGGCGGCGATGCCGGAGGCCGGGTAGGCCTTGGCGTGGCGGGCGGCGGTCTCCTTGGCGATCTGCTCCAGGCCGATGCCGCCGAGCTTGGTGGTGGTGCCCGCGAAGTAGGCGTCCACCAGCTCCTGGGCGAGGCCGATGGCCTCGAAGACCTGCGCGCCGCGGTAGGAGGCGACGGTGGAGATGCCCATCTTGGACATCACCTTCAGGACGCCCTTGCCGAGCGCCTTGATCAGGTTCTTGATCGCCTTCTCGGGCTCGATGTTCGAGACGAACACGCCCTGGGCGACCAGGTCCTCGACCGACTCCATGGCCAGGTACGGGTTGACCGCGCCGGCGCCGTAGCCGATCAGCAGCGCGACGTGGTGCACCTCGCGGACGTCGCCGGCCTCGACCAGCAGCGACACCTGGGTGCGCTGCTTGGTACGGATCAGGTGGTGGTGGATCGCCGAGGTGAGCAGCAGCGACGGGATCGGGGCGTGCTCGGCGTCCGAGTGGCGGTCGGAGAGCACGATGATCCGGGCGCCGTCGGCGATCGCCGCGTCGGCCTCGGCGGCGATCTCGGCGAGCCGGGCCGCCAGGCCCTGGCCGCCGGTCGCGACCTTGTACAGGCCGGACAGCGTGACGGCCTTCAGGCCGGGCTGGTCGCCGTCCGCGTTGACGTGGATCAGCTTCGCCAGCTCGTCGTTGTCGATCACCGGGAAGGTGATGCCGACCGAGCGGCAGTGCGCCGGGGAGGCGTCCAGCAGGTTGCCCTCGGGGCCGAGGTTGCTGTGCAGGGAGGTGACCAGCTCCTCCCGGATGGCGTCCAGCGGCGGGTTGGTGACCTGCGCGAACAGCTGGGTGAAGTAGTCGAACAGCAGGCGCGGCTTCTCGCTGAGCGCGGCGATCGGCGAGTCGGTGCCCATCGAGCCGAGAGCCTCGCCGCCGGTCTTGGCCATCGGCGCGAGGATGACCCGCAGCTCCTCCTCGGTGTAGCCGAAGGTCTGCTGACGGCGCGTCACCGAGGCGTGGGTGTGCGCGATGTGCTCGCGCTCGGGGAGCTTGGCGAGCTGGATCTGCCCGGCGGCGACCCACTCCTCGTACGGGTGCTCGGCGGCGAGGGCGGACTTGATCTCCTCGTCCTCGACGATCCGGTGCTCGGCGGTGTCCACCAGGAACATCCGGCCGGGCTGCAGGCGGCCCTTCTTGACGACCTTCTGCTGGTCGATGTCGAGCACGCCGGCCTCGGAGGAGAGGACGACCAGGCCGTCCTCGGTGACCCAGTACCGGGACGGGCGCAGGCCGTTGCGGTCGAGGACCGCGCCGATCTGGGTGCCGTCGGTGAAGGTGATGCTGGCCGGGCCGTCCCAGGGCTCCATCAGGTTGGAGTGGTACTGGTAGAAGGCGCGGCGGGCCGGCTCCATGGTGGCGTGGTTCTCCCACGCCTCCGGGATCATCATCAGCACCGAGTGCGGCAGCGAGCGGCCGCCCAGGTGGAGCAGCTCCAGCACCTCGTCGAAGGAGGCGGAGTCGGAGTGGTCCGGGGTGCAGATCGGGAAGATCCGGTTCAGGTCGCCGGGGATCAGGTCGGTGGCGAGCTGGGACTCCCGGGCGGTCATCCAGTTGCGGTTGCCCTTGACCGTGTTGATCTCGCCGTTGTGCGCGACGAAGCGGTACGGGTGGGCCAGCGGCCAGCTCGGGAAGGTGTTGGTGGAGAAGCGCGAGTGCACCAGGCCGATCGCGGAGGCGTACAGCCGGTCCGACAGGTCGGGGAAGAAGGGCTCCAGCTGGCCGGTGGTCAGCATGCCCTTGTAGACCAGGGTGCGGGCGGACAGCGAGGGGAAGTACACCCCGGCCTCCCGCTCGGCGCGCTTGCGCAGCACGAACGCGACCCGGTCCAGCTCGATGCCGGTGCGCTCGCCGTGGCCCACGAAGACCTGGCGGAAGCGCGGCATGACGGAGCGGGCGGTGGCGCCCAGCAGGTCGGGGGTGACCGGGACGTCGCGCCAGCCGAGGACGGTCAGGCCCTCCTGCGCGGCGATCGCCTCGATCTGCGCGACGGCGGCGGCGTCGGCCGCGTCCTCGTCGGGCAGGAAGGCGATGCCGACGGCGTAGGAGCCGGCCGCGGGGAGCTCGAAGTCGACCTTGCTGCGCAGGAAGGCGTCCGGGACCTGGGTCAGGATGCCCGCACCGTCACCGGAGTCCGGCTCGGCGCCGGTGGCGCCGCGGTGCTCCAGGTTGCGCAGCACGGTCAGCGCCTGCTCGACGATCTTGTGGTCGGCGATGCCGGTCAGCGTGGCCACGAACCCGACGCCACAGGCGTCGTGCTCGTTGCGCGGGTCGTACAGACCCTGGGCCAGAGGGCGCGCATCCGGAACGAGGGCGTAGGGGCCTGCGGCCTTCACGTTCCCGTGGCCGGAGTGCATGGATGCAGACAGCATCGGCTCTCCCGTCGTCGTCATTGGCTGGTGCGTGATGCAGCGGGGACGACGTTGGCCCTGATGCGATTTCGTGCAGGTTACATGATGCCCAAGATCCCGGGAAGTGGATTCCTGCGTCCATATCCCGGACACAATCCGCAGGTCACAGGGCGGATGGGGGGACGCGCAGCGCCGCGCATCCCCTCCAGTGTGCCCTCCGCCCGGACCGGCGAAACAGGGGCGAAACGCCCTCGGCACACCTCTGACGCGGGGGTGGCCTGCGATTCCGCTCCCGGGGGCCGACCCGGGATGGGAATGTGCGGGTCGACGGCCGGATGTCGAGACCAGGACAAGGCACCAGGGCCCGCCCATGTGTGGAACGTCACCCGGTCCAAGGCATAACCATGCAGTGCGCTGGGTGATTCCACAGGCCCGTTCGGGTCGCCGGTCAGCCGACCGCGCCGCCGATCAGCCGGCCGAGCAGGTAGGTCACCCCGGCCGCCGAGCCGCCCAGCGCCAGCTGCCGCAGTCCGCTGTACCACCAGCTGCGCGCGGTCACCCGGGCCACCACCGCGCCGCAGCCGAACAGGCCGAGCACCGCCAGCAGCGCGGCCGGCCACAGCGCGGTCGCCCCCAGCAGGTAGGGCAGCACCGGGATCAGCGCGCCCAGCGCGAAGCAGGCGAACGAGGAGCCGGCGGCGACCAGCGGCGAGGGCAGGTCCTCGGGGTCGACGCCCAGCTCCTCGCGGGCGTGCACCGCCAGCGTGGTGTCCGGGTCGGCGGACAGCTGCCGGGCCACCGCGTGGGCCAGCTCCTCGTCGACGCCGCGGGCCATGTACAGCTGCGCCAGTTCGGCGAGCTCGCCGTGCGGGTTGCGCTTGAGCTCGAGGCGCTCGGCCTCCAGCTCGGCCTCCACCAGCTCGCGCTGGGAGGCCACCGAGGTGTACTCCCCCGCCGCCATCGAGAAGGCGCCGGCCGCCAGGCCGGCCAGGCCGGTGAGCACCACGGTGCCCGGCGCGGCGGCGCCGCCGGCCACGCCGGTCATCAGGGCGAAGTTGGAGACCAGGCCGTCCATCGCGCCGAACACCGCCGGGCGCAGCCAGCCGCCGTTGACGTCCCGGTGGTGGCCCTCGGCGGGTATCCGCGGCTGCGGGCCCTCGGTCTGCGGTGCGGCGGTGATCGTGGTCATGGCTGTTGCTGCCCCTTCCGGACACGGCGGACTCCCCCCTGGCCGTGCACCGGCAGGGCTGCGCTCACCCTGTGAAAGTAACCCCTTGACCTGGGCATTTCCAGCAAAGTTAGCCTGCCCAAAGGCAGTTGGGGCCGTCTCCGCCGAGTCGGCGGGGACGGCCCCAACGGGGGTTCAACTTCCTTGCTCAGGAAGGCTTTTCGGAGTCCTTCGAGGTCTCCGGGGCGACCTCCTGCGGGGCCTGCTCGGGCTCCGCGGGCGTGTCGGACGGAACATCGGCGGACGGCGCCCCGTCGGCCGTCCCGTCGGCGGGCTCGGCGTCCTTCGCGTCCTTCGCGTCCTCGGCGGCCTTCGCCTCGGCCCGCTCACGGGTGGCCTGCGGGTCGATCGCGTCCGGGTCCTCGCGGCCGGGGCGGAGCCGGGCGGAGAGCACCAGGTAGACCACCGCGCCGACGAAGACCAGGATCGCCACCCAGTCGTTCAGCCGCAGGCCGAAGAAGTGGTGCGCCTCGTCGATGCGCAGCCACTCGGTCCAGAACCGGCCGACGGTGTAGGCGGCGACGTACAGCGCGAAGGCCCGGCCGTGGCCGAGGGTGAAGCGGCGGTCGGCCCAGATCACCAGCAGGGCGACGCCGACGCACCAGAGCGACTCGTAGAGGAAGGTCGGCTGGTAGACGCCGTGCACGACGGTGCCGTCCTCCAGCGTCTTGTCGATCTTCAGGCCCCACGGCAGGTCGGTGGGCCGGCCGTACAGCTCCTGGTTGAACCAGTTGCCCCAGCGGCCGCAGGCCTGGGCGAGCGCGATGCCGGGGGCGATCGCGTCGGCGTAGGCGGGCAGCGGGACGCCGCGGCGGCGGGCGCCGATCCAGGCGCCGACGGCGCCGAGGGCGATGGCGCCCCAGATGCCGAGGCCGCCCTGCCAGATCTTCAGCGCGTCGATCGGGTGCTTGCCCTCGCCGAAGTACAGCTGGTTGTCGGTGATGACGTGGTAGAGGCGGCCGCCGACCAGGCCGAACGGCACCGCCCAGACCGCGATGTCGCCGACGGTGTGCTTGCCGCCGCCGCGGGCGACCCAGCGCTTGCTGCCGAGCCACACGGCCACGACGACACCGATGATGATGCAGAAGGCGTAGGCGCGCAGCGGGATGGGCCCCAGGTAGAGGACGCCCCGCGACGGGCTCGGAATGTATGCGAGATCCATGGCACTGCCGACGCTACCGTGTCCCGCCCGGCACACCGGCACCGGAGCGGGTCACGGAAGCGTCACTCCTGTCCCGGCCCGCCCTACGGCGAGGGCGGGGTGTTGGACTCGGCGGCGGTCGACGACGGCGCCGGGCTCTGGCCGTGCGAGCCGGGGGTGCCCAGCGGCTTGCCCTGGTTGGCCTGGTCGACCCACTTCACCAGGTTCTCCGGGCTGATCTGCTCGTCGCCCTTCTTCGCGTAGATCGGCTCGCCGTTCAGCAGCACCGTCGGGGTGGACTTGTAGCTGGACTTGTCGAAGTCCTGCTGCACCGCGGAGACCCAGCCGCCGAACTGGTTGGAGTTGACGCAGTTCTCGAACTCGGGGGTGTCCAGGCCCGGCACCTGCTTGGCCAGGGTGATCAGGGTCTGCTTGTTGCCGAAGGAGTCCTCGGTCTCGTCGGGCTGGTTGCGGTACAGCACGTCGTGGTAGTCCCGGAAGTGCCCGGCGTTCTGCGCGCAGGCGAGCGCGTTGGCGCCGTACTTGGAGCCGTTGCCGCCCAGCGAGCGGTCGATGAACGAGACGATGTGGTAGTTCACGACCACCTTCCCGGCGTCCTCCAGCTGGTCGATGGTGGGCGAGAAGGTCCGCTCGAAGCTGCCGCAGGCCGGGCAGCGCGGGTCCTCGTACACGGTCAGCGTGGAGGGAGCGTTGCTCGCGCCGGACGGGATCACCAGGTTCTTGTCGCCGATCGCGCCGGCCGGGGCCGCGGCCGGGGTCTCCGGCTTGGAGCGCTGGTTCTGCACCACCACGCCGATCACCACGGCCGCCGCGATCACCGCGAGCACCGTGCCGCCGACGATCAGCTTCTTGTTCCGGCTCGCCCGCGCCTGCTCGGCGGCGCGCTCCTGCGCCATCCGCTCGCGGGCGGTGCGCTTGCCTTCTCGGTTCTTGTCGCTCATGGGGTGCTCTTGCCAGTCCTGGGGGTTCGGTTCTTCTGATCAGTGGTCAGCGGCCGTGCGGCGTCAGGCGGCCAGCCAGGCGTCCAGCGAGAGCTTGGTCCTGGGCCGGTAGATCAGCCACGCCGACAGCAGCAGGAACCCGGAGTCGCGCAGGATCTCCTGCAGGTACTTGGTCTGCGACTCGTCCACCGCGCCGCCGCCGCCGAAGCAGCCGCAGTCGATCGAGATGCCGCGGGCCCACGCCGAGGAGATGCCGGCGATGAACACGAGCAGCAGCGCCGCCGAGATCACCGCGACGATCCGGGTGCCCAGACCGAGCACCAGCAGCAGCGCCAACGCCAGCTCCAGGAAGGGGAGTCCCCAGCCGACCGGCTTCACCAGCGCCTCGGGGAGGATCTCGTACGCCCGCACCGCCTGCGCCGCCTCGGCCGGGTCGGAGACCTTCGCCCAGCCCGCCCAGCCCCACACCACCGCGAGGCCTAGCCGCACCGCCAGTCCGAACCACTCGGCCGCCGGGGAGTCCACCGCCCGGCGGACCGCCCGGCCGCGATCGGCCTGCTGACTGGCCATCAGTTCCCCCTCGGGCGTGCTGCCACCGTTTCCTGCCTGATGAACCGTAGGGGATGGCGGGTGGTTCCTCCACATTGGCGAGTTACGCCGTATGAGCGATACTAAACGGTCATACGTCCGAATTGACGGATCATCGGTCCGGCGCGTTGCAGGGGACCGCGGGCTGCCGGCACTCCACCGCCCGCTCCGCGCCCGCCCGCGCCAACTCCCGTTCCACGCCCCCGCTCCCGGCCAGCGCGGCGGCCAGCGCCAGCCCGGCCAACGCCGCCCGCCACAGCACCGACTTCTGCACCCACGCCACGCGCACGCCCTTTCGCCGACGAACCATCCGGGGGTTCAACGCCGGGGTCCCGGGCCCGGGTTTGCTGATTCACCCGTCGGGAGTAGACGAAAAACCGCCCGGGGAGCAGGAGTTGCTCCCCGGGCGGCTTCCACGGCCGTGCGGTCAGCGCCGGCGGACGCCCTCCGCCAGCTCGGCGGCCAACGCGCGCACCGCGTCGACGCCGGCGTCCGGGTCCGGGGCGTCCAGCAGGCGCTGCACGAACGCCGAGCCGACGATCACGCCGTCGGCGAAGGCCGCGACCTCCGCCGCCTGCTTCGCGTTGGAGACGCCGAGGCCGACGCAGACCGGCAGCGGCGTGGTGGCCCGGGTCCGGGCGACCAGGTCCTCGGCCATCGAGCCGACGGCGGCCCGGGTCCCGGTGACGCCCATCACCGCGGCGGCGTAGACGAAGCCGGAGCCGGCCGCGGTCACCTCGGCGAGCCGGGCGTCCTGGGAGGACGGGGCGACCACGAAGACGGTGTCGAGACCGTGCTCGGCGGCGGCCTTGCGCCACTCCGCGGATTCCTCGACCGGCAGGTCGGGCAGGATGCAGCCCGCTCCCCCGGCCGCGGCCAGGTCGGCGGCGAACCGGGCGGTGCCGTAGCGGTCCACCGGGTTCCAGTAGGTCATCACCAGCACCGGCACCGCCGGGTGGGCGGCGGCGACCTCGGCGACGGTGCGCAGCACGTCCTTGATCCTCACGCCGCCGCGCAGCGCGATGTCGTCGGCGGTCTGGATCACCGCGCCGTCCAGCACCGGGTCGGAGTGCGGCAGGCCGACCTCGACGGCGTCGCAGCCGCCCTCGATCAGCGCGTTGATCGCGGCGATGCCGCCGTCCACGGTCGGGAACCCGGCCGGGAGGTAGCCGATCAGGGCCGCGCGGCCCTCCGCCTTGGCGGCGGCGAGGGCGGTGGTGAGCAGGGTGTCGGCCATGTCAGTTGGTCCCCTCGGCGTCGTAGAGGCCGAAGTACTCGGCGGCGGTGTGCATGTCCTTGTCCCCGCGGCCGGAGAGCGAGACCAGGATGGTCGCCTCCGGGCCGAGCTCGCGGCCGAGCTCGAGGGCGCCGGCCAGGGCGTGCGCGGACTCGATGGCCGGGATGATGCCCTCGGTGCGCGACAGCAGGCGCAGGGCCTCCATCGCCGCGCGGTCGGTGACCGGGCGGTACTCGGCGCGGCCGGTGTCCTTCAGCCAGGCGTGCTCCGGGCCGACGCCCGGGTAGTCCAGGCCCGCCGAGATCGAGTGCGACTCGATGGTCTGGCCGTCCTCGTCCTGCAGCACGTAGGTGCGCGAGCCGTGCAGCACGCCCGGGTCGCCCTTGGTGAGGGTGGCGGCGTGCCTGGGGGTCTCGGCGCCCTCGCCGGCCGCCTCACAGCCGATCAGGCGCACGCCCGCGTCCGGGATGAACTCGTGGAAGATGCCCATCGCGTTGGAGCCGCCGCCGACGCAGGCGACCACCGCGTCGGGCAGCCGCCCGGTGCGGTCCAGCACCTGCTGCCGGGCCTCGATGCCGATCACCCGGTGGAAGTCGCGGACCATCATCGGGAACGGGTGCGGGCCCGCGACGGTGCCGAACAGGTAGTGGGTGGAGTCGACGTTCGCGACCCAGTCGCGGAACGCCTCGTTGATGGCGTCCTTGAGGGTGCGGCTGCCGGACTTCACCGGGATGACCTCGGCGCCCAGCATCCGCATCCGGGCGACGTTCAGGGCCTGCCGCTGGGTGTCGACCTCGCCCATGTAGATGGTGCAGTCGAAGCCGAACAGGGCGCAGGCGGTGGCGGTGGCCACGCCGTGCTGGCCGGCGCCGGTCTCCGCGATGATCCGGGTCTTGCCCATCCGCTTGGTGAGCAGCGCCTGGCCCAGCACGTTGTTGATCTTGTGCGAGCCGGTGTGGTTGAGGTCCTCGCGCTTGAGCAGGACCCGCGCCCCGCCCGCCTCGGCGGAGAACCGGTGGACGTCGGTCAGCGGGCTGGGCCGGCCGGTGTAGTCCTTGAGCAGCGCGTCGAGTTCGGCGGCGAAGGCCGGATCGGCCTTCGCCTTCTCGTACTCCTCGGCGACCTGCTCGACGGCGGCGACCAGCGCCTCGGGGATGAATCGGCCGCCGTAGGCGCCGAAGTAGCCGCGTGCGTCCGGGACCTGGGTACCCGGAAGGTGAAGCTCGGACATGATCCGTCCTCGGATGAAGGGTTGACGGCGTGCAAGGTGGAACGGGCGGCGGGATTCAGCCGCGGGTTCCGCGCCATCGGCGTCCGGGGACCTGTCCGGGCTCGCTGCCGATCACGTAGCGCACCCGCCGCCCCAGCACCCGGCGTGCGGGCGCGCGGCAGCCGCGCGGGCGGCAGCCGGGAGCGAGACGGGTGGCGATCGACATGGCGGAGGCTCAGCCCCGCCCGTTGTTGCGCAGCGCCGGGTGGGCCCCGGCGGCGACCAGGTCGGCGACCGCGGCACGCGGGTCGCGGCCGGTCACCAGGGACTCGCCGACCAGCACCGCGTCGGCGCCCTGGTTGGCGTAGGTGATCAGGTCGTGCGGGCCGCGGACCCCGGACTCGGCGACCTTGACGACGTGCGCCGGGATGGCGTCCACCACGTTGCCGAAGGTGTTCCGGTCGACCTCGAGGGTCTTCAGGTTGCGGGCGTTGACGCCGATGATCCGCGCGCCGGCGTCCACCGCGCGGGCGATCTCCTCCTCGTCGTGCACCTCGACCAGCGGGGTGAGTCCGATCGACTCGGCCCGCTCGATCAGCGAGACCAGCGCGGGCTGGTCCAGGGCGGCGACGATCAGCAGCGCCAGGTCCGCGCCGTGCGCCCGGGCCTCCCACAGCTGGTAGGCCGTGACGATGAAGTCCTTGCGCAGCACCGGGGTGTCCACCGCGGCGCGCACCGCGTCCAGGTCGGCCAGCGAGCCGCCGAAGCGGCGCTGCTCGGTGAGCACGCTGATCGCGGCCGCGCCACCGGCCGCGTAGTCGACCGCCAGGGCGGCCGGGTCCGCGATCGCCGCGAGCGCACCCTTGGAGGGGCTGGAGCGCTTGACCTCGCAGATCACCCGGACGCCGTCGCCGCGCAGCGCGGCCACGCCGTCCTTCGCCTCGGGTGCCTTGGCGGCGAGCTCCTTGAGCTCGTCCAGGGAGACCCGGGCCTGTCGCTCGGCGAGGTCCTCCCGGACCCCGTCGATGATCTCGTCGAGCACAGTCACGCGTGCGCCCCCATCGTTTCTTCTGGCTGGAGCCGGGGTGGGTGTTCGGGCACTCCCCGACCATTCGATGGTATCGGGCGCAGGGGGCGCATCCCGCATCCGCCCGGCGCGCGTCTCGATCGGCGGACCGCCCGCGCCGCCCTCACACCACCGGCGGCGCCAGCCCGACCCCGACCGGCAGGTTGCGCAGCACCGTGAACAGCGTGAGCAGGACGACCAGCAGGACGGTCTGCCGTCCGGTCATCCGGAAGCCCGGCTTGGGCAGGCCGCGCACCGCGGTGTAGACCCAGCGTCCCCAGAACGCCAGGAAGACCACCGCCAGCGCCACCACCAGCACGTTGTCGTGCAGCGCGGACAGCACGTCGCCGCGGGTCAGTGCGTGCACCGAGCGCAGCCCGCCGCAGCCCGGGCACCACCAGCCGGTCGCCTGCAGCACCGGACAGACCGGGTAGTGGCCCGGCGAGTTGGGGTCGACCAGACCGACGAAGGCGGTCGGCAGCGCGACGGCGGTCAGCGCGGCCAGCGGGGAGGCCAGCCGGCGCAGCGGCGAGCCCGCCGGGGCCGGCTGCGGGGCGGCGGGCTGCGGGGCAGCGGGAGCGTTCACGGCGATGATTGTGCCCCCGATCGGGCGCACTGCACCCGGAAAGGCGGAACGGCGGGCGCGCCGCCCGCCGTCCGAGGTGACACCGACGCCTGGTCAGCTCGCGGTGACCGCCGTGCGCTCCGCGGACTCCACCGGCGCGAAGTTCTTGCTGGCCGGCTTGCCCATGCCCGCCATCGACATCGCCTTGCCGACCACGCCGCCGATCAGGACCACGGCGATACCCGCGACGACCAGCAGGACGTTCGGGATGATCATGGCCACGCCGGCGATGCAGAAGCCGACGAACGAGATGGTCACGCCGGTCCAGGCGGCGGGGGTGTGGCCGTGCGCTGCTGACGACATCTTGTTGGTGCTCCTTGTATCTTCGGGGCCCGGTCGCGCGGTCCGGGGTGGCGCTCGACGGGGTTGACGCTCTCCATTGTGCCGGGCCGTACACGGCGTCCCCAAGCGGGGGCACTCTGGTGAGACGGAGCCCTCAGTCGACCCGGACGGAGCCCTCAGCCGGTCGGGTCCTCGCCGCGGTCCAGCGCCTTCCACAGGTCAGCGGGGGTGGTGGCGGGGGTGGTGACGGCCGAGCGGGCGGCCGCGGCGCGGGTCGGCGCCTCATAGCGCGAGCCCATCGCCGGCCAGGACCGGCCGAACCGCACCGTCAGCAGGCCGGCCAGGGCCAGCAGCACGCCGCCGGCCAGGGCGACCCAGGGCCACGCGGTGCGGGTGATCTGCTCGGCGTGGGCGCCGCTCACCGCCAGTTTGCTGGCCGCGGCGGCGTGCAGGCCGGCGGTGTCGCTGTTGCCGAGCAGTGCGCCCGCGACGGTGCCCAGGCCCGCCAGCACGGTCAGCGCCCCGACCAGTAGGCGGGCGCGGCCGCGGACCGCGAAGACCGCGACCATCGCCGCGAGCGCGACCATCGCCATCCCCGTCGGCAACCCCGTCAACGCGCTCCCCGTGGCACTCACCGCCAGCCGCCCGCCCTCCAGCCCCGCAGCGGTCCCCTCCGCCCACGTCCGCCCCACGGAGGTCAGCACCAGCACGGCCCCGAGCACGGTCAGCACCAGCATCAGCCCGAGGGCGCGCCGGGATTTCGCAGAAACAGCGGTCTCACTCACCCGACCAGTGTCCCCGACCCAACACCACCCCCACCACCAGCCCCTCCGCACGGCACCACGCTGCCGGCCCGCCACCCGCGAGAGCCACGACCCTGCGGGGCGCTGCGAACACCACCTACGGAGCGGCCCCCGGGGGCGGGGGTAAGGGGACGACATCCGGACTGGCCCGGCCGGCTCGCCGCAGGCGGGTGACAGGGGAGCCCACCGGGGCGGAGCCAGGACCGACACCCGGAGCAGCCCGGCCAGCCCGCCGCAGGCGGCCACGCCCACCCGGACGACTGCCCGCGCAGCGGCCCGCCGGGGTGGGATCAGGAGCGCCCGCTGAGCGGCCCGCCGGGGGCGGGGCCAGAGGCGACATCCGAAATGGCCCGGCCGCCCGCCGCAGGCGCAGGCAGGGAGCCCGCGGAGCGGGCCGCTGTAGGCGGGGTCAGCGGGGCGACATCCGAAATGGCCCCGCCGGCTCGCCGCAGGCGGCTGCACCTGCACGGGGCGCGGCGCAGGCGGGGGCGGGGGCTTAGCGGAGTGTGTTGGCGGCGGCCACTGCGCGGAGGACGGCGGTGGCCTTGTTGCGGCATTCGGTGTCTTCGGCGTGGGGGTCGGAGTCGGCTACGACGCCGGCGCCGGCTTGGACGTAGGCGGTGTGGTCGCGGATGACGGCGGTGCGGATGGCGATGGCGGTGTCGGAGTCGCCGGCGAAGTCGAGGTAGCCGACGCAGCCGCCGTAGAGGCCGCGGCGGGTGGGTTCGAGTTCTTCGATGATCTGCATGGCGCGGGGCTTGGGGGCGCCGGAGAGGGTGCCGGCGGGGAAGCAGGCGGTGAGGACGTCGAGCGCGGTGCGGCCCTCGGCGACGGTGCCGGTGACGGTGGAGACGATGTGCATGACGTGGCTGTAGCGCTCGACCTGCATGAACTCGACCACCTCGACGGAGCCGGGCGCGCAGACCCGGCCGAGGTCGTTGCGGCCGAGGTCGACCAGCATCAGGTGCTCGGCCCGTTCCTTGGGGTCGGCGAGCAGCTCGGCGGCGAGCTCGGCGTCCTCGTGCGGGGTGGCGCCGCGGTGCCGGGTGCCGGCGATGGGGTGCAGCATGGCGGCGCCCTCGGCGACCTTGACCAGGGCCTCGGGGCTGGAGCCGACCACGTCGAAGCCGCCGTCCGCGCCGCCGTCGGGGCCTGGGAAGCGGAAGAGGTACATGTAGGGGCTGGGGTTGGTGGTGCGCAGCACCCGGTAGACGTCGAGCGCGGAGGCCTCGCAGGGGGCTTCGAAGCGCTGCGAGGGGACGACCTGGAAGGCCTCGCCGGCCCGGATGCGCTCCTTCACCACGTCGACGGCCTTGCGGTACGGCTCGCCGCCGAACGGCGAGTGCGCGTCGACCGCGACCGGGGTGAAGGTGGCCAGGCCGGGGTCGACCGGGCGGCGCAGGTCGGCCTCCATCGCGTCCAGCCGGGCGACGGCGTCGGCGTGGGCCTCGTCGACGCCGGTGGCGAGGTCGTTGTGGTTGACCGCGTTGGCGATCAGCAGCACGGTGCCGTCGGCGTGGTCGAGGACGGCGAGGTCGGTGGCGAGCAGCAGGGTGAGCTCGGGGAGCTTCAGGTCGTCCGGGGTGAGGTCCGGCAGCTTCTCGAGGCGGCGGACCACGTCGTAGCCGAGGTAGCCGACCAGGCCGCCGGTGAGCGGGGGCAGGCCGTCGTCGGGGTGGCGGGGGGTGTGCAGGGCGGTGAGGGTGGCGCGCAGCACCTCCAGCGGGTCGCCGGAGACCGGGATGCCGACGGGGGGCTCGCCGAGCCAGCGGGCGCCGCCGTCCTGACCGACCGTCAGGACGGCGCCGCTGCGCACCCCGACGAACGAGTAGCGGGCCCAACTGCGGCCCTGCTCGGCGGATTCCAGCAGGAAGGTGCCGGGGCGTTCGGCGGCCAGGCTGCGGTAGACGCCGATCGGTGTGAGGCCGTCCGCGAGGAGCCGGCGGGTGACGGGGATGACCCGGGTGTCTGCGGCGAGCGTGCGGAAGGCCTCAAGGTCCATGGGACACCGATCAGATGAGAAGGGCGGACGGTCGGGGAAAGGCTACTGGGCGGCGAGCGGCAGGACGTCGGCGTCGAAGCAGGTGCGCTCGCCGGTGTGGCAGGCCGCGCCGACCTGGTCGACCTTGACCAGCAGGGTGTCGCCGTCGCAGTCCAGGGCGACCTGCTTGACGTGCTGGACGTGGCCGGAGGTGTCGCCCTTGACCCAGTACTCGTTGCGGCTGCGGCTCCAGTAGGTGCAGCGGCCGGTGGTGAGGGTGCGGTGCAGCGCCTCGTCGTCCATCCAGCCGAGCATCAGCACCTCGCCGGTGTCGTACTGCTGGGCGACGGCGGGGAGCAGGCCGTCCGGGGTGCGCTTGAGGCGGGCGGCGATCGCCGGGTCGAGGGCGGTGCTGCCGGGGGCGGCGGGGTTGGTCGACATGCGGTTCATTCTCGCAGGCCGTACGGGCCCGCCGGGCCCCGGCGTTCAGGATGCGGACGGATCAGTGGACGCTTCCGTCGGCCGCGGGGCTCTGGCAGCCGTCGGGCCAGACCACCTCCACGTAGAGCCCGGCGGCCCGGGCGGCGGCGACGGTCTCGGCGGTGGCGCTGCCGGGGCGGCCGTCCCAGACCGCGACGAGTTCGTCGATCATGCCGATCAGGGCCCGGCGGGTGTCGTCGCCGAGGCCGCCGTGCTCGGCCGGGGCGAGCCGGTGGACCGCGGTGGAGTGGTTGAGCAGCCTCCGGCGGGTGCGGCCGCAGCCGTCGCCCAGGAACGCACCGGTGCGGTGGGCGGTGGCGGAGACCACGGTCTCGATCTTGCCGCCGTGGTCCAGGACGGCCTGGGCGAACCAGGTCTCCGGCCCTTCGGCGAGGCAGCCGACGCCGACCAGGTCGTAGGCGGCGTGGCCGGTGACCAGCCGCCAGAGCTCGCCCCGGACCAGCATCTCGGTGATCTCGGACAGCCCCCGGTGCCCGGCGATGCCGACGCGCATGTTGTGACCCCTCGAAACTCAGGGCCGTGCCGCGTCCCAGGGTAGGCGACGCGCGGGCGGCGGGGCGCCGACGGTCCGTCAGCGCCCCGCCGCCCGCGCCGACGGTCAGCCGAACGCGGCCTCGATCCGGGTGGTGTCGACCCGGTACGGGGCCGGGTCGCGCTCCAGCCCGGTGTCGTGCAGCAGTTCCTCGGTGACGGCGTTGCGGTTGGTGTCGCCGAGCACCGTCTCCTTGGCGACGCCCAGCGCGGAGCGCCCGGCCGCCGCGAAGGCGCCCTTCACGGTGCCGTCGCCGCGCTCCGCGCCGTCGTCCAGGCCGAGGGCGCTGCTGAACGCGTCCTCGGCCTTGCCGGTGACGAACTCGTCGCCCTGCCGGACGGCCTGACGCACCGCGAAGTCCTTCAGGCCGGAGCCGACGCCGTCCAGCGAGCGGTTCCGGAAGGCGTCGCCGGCCAGCTTGCCGAGGCCGTCGCCGCCCTCCTCGAAGTCGCGCAGGCCCTGGACGGCGGTCTTCACCTCCTTGACCTTGGCGAGCGCGCTGCGGGCGGTCTGCAGGTTCTTCACCGCCTTGACGGCGCTGCCGAGTTCCTTCAGCGCCTTGAGCAACTCCTCGAGCTTCTGGGCCAGTTCGGTGGAGACCCGGGCCACCCGGGCGACGAAGACGGTGATCTCCGCCTCGGTGATCAGCGCGTCGGCGATCAGACCGATGCCCGCGGTGACCACCGCGATCACCGCCTCGGCGGCGAGCGAGGCGATCAGCGCCTCGATCGCCTCGCTGATGATCTCTACCACCATGCCCTCGGCCGCCGCGCACTCCTGCGCCGCCGAGTTGATGATCTGCGCGGTCTGCCGCATGCCCTCGGCGGTCTGGTCGAGCGCGTCGGCGACCTCGCCCATGTGCCCGCCGAAGGAGTCGCTGGCCTGGCCCTCCCAGGCCTGGGAGACCGGCACCGCGCCGCCGCGCAGCTCGGCCGCGACCTGCTGGACGGCGCCCGCCTGCGCCTGCCACTCCTCGGCGGCGGCGTTCAGCTCGGCCAGGTTGCCGGTGACCTTCTCCAGCATCTCGATCAGGCCGGACTCCTTCAGCGCGTACTCGACCGCCTCGTCGAGCATCCCGCCGAGACCGCCGCGCGACGGGTGCTCGGCCGGCTGGAGCTGGTCCATCGCCTGCTGGACCTGGGCGTGCGCCCAGTCGTACGCGGAACTGCCGCCGCCGTACGGCTGCACGTCGCGGCGGGCCAGGGTGGAGCTCATCCCCCCGTCCGAGCCGGTCGTCGCGCCGGAGCCGACCGGGCCGCCGGCGAAGCCGGGGTCGGGGACGTCGCCCTGCGCGTCGAAGTCCGCGTCCGGGTCCTCGCCGCCGGGCTCCGCGCCGTCGGTCGGCGGGAGGCCGTCGAGCCCGGTCGGGGCCTCGCCGCCGCCGGGTTCGGGCTCCTGCTGCCCGCCGGAGCCGAACACCTTCTCCCCCGCCCAGTCGCCGGCGTGCTCGCCGAGCGAGCCGCCCGCGGACTCCGCGCCGCTGCGCAGCGCGCCCTTCCACCAGGACTCGCGCGGGTCGGCGGCGTCGCCGCCGTCCGCGGGGTCGGTGCCCGGGTCGGCGCCGGGCGACGGCGTGCGGCCCTGCGGGTCGTGGCCGGGCCGCGCGGCCCCGCCGGGGTCGCCGCCCTGGTGGCCGGTGGAGCCGGGGGTGTGGGCGGGCGGCGCCGGGTCCGGGGTGTGGACGGGGACCCGCGGGTCGGGCCCGTGCGGCGCCGACGGCCGCGAACCGGAGCCGTGGGAACCGGAGTTGTGCGAGCCGGAGTGCGAGTGCGAACCGCGCGACATCAGTTGCCACCGCCCAGGCCGGCGCTGAGCTGCTGCTCGTGGTCGGTGTAGGTCTGCGCGACGTGGGCCAGGCCGTCCGAGGTGCCGGTGACGGCCTCGCCGAGGTCGCCGAGGTTCTGCCGGCTGGCGCTGGCGTGCTCCTGGTAGGCCGACGCCAGGTGCTGGGCGTTCGGCAGGTGTCCGAAGGCGTCGGACGAGATGGTGATGGCGGCGGTGGCCGCCGCGATCCGGCTCAGTTGCTCGGACTGCTCGGCGAGCAGTTGCGAATACCGGTCGAGTGCTTCGGGTTCCACCCGAAATCCGCTGTCCCCCATGGCAGTTGCCCTTCCTCGGCGACCGTCTTGACCAAGAATCCGCCATGCTACTGATCTTCATGCAAAGCATTCGCAAACTGGTTCGCCCGCGGATCGCCGCGAACCCGTGACGCGTCGCCCGGCGGAGCGCCACAATGGCGGCGGACCGAGGGGGTTGGCGTGACGAAGCGGCAGAAGGCGGCGCTGGCCGCGGTGGTGGCGGCGTTGGCGGTGGTCGCGGCTTCGGTGCTGCTGTGGCCGGAGCCCGCGCACCGGCAGGCGGCTCCCCCGCCGCCGTCCCCCAGCGCCTCGCCGAGTCCGTCGCCCTCGCCGTCCCCGAGCAGGCAGCTGCCGTACCCGTTCTTCACGCCGGGCACCTGCCTGGACCACCCGCAGCTCTCCGAGGTGATCGCCAAGGCCGAGGCCCGGCCCTGCGACCAGCCGCACGACGGCGAGGCGATCGCCGACGTGGTGCTGCCGGACGGGCTGACCAGCGACACCGCGATCGGCCGGGCGATGCGCGAGCTGTGCCAGGCGCCGCTGGCCGCGGCCGAGCAGCGGCAGGGCGGCGGCGGTCCGTACTACGGCTTCCCGATCGGCCCCTACCTGCAGTACTACCAGCAGGGCATGCACGACGCGACGTGCACGCTGACCGCCAGCAGCAGGCAGCACGGGACGAAGCTGACCGCCCCTCTGCGCTAGACCTGCGGTCGGCGGGGCCGGTCTGACGACTCGGTCGGATCTCCAGCCATCTCCACCAGCCCCGAGGGAGTTGAAGGGGGCGGGGAGAATGGGGCAGACCGCCCGGCGGGAGTTTCCGGCGAGGGCCTAGGGTGTGGCCATGTCGAGCCACGCCCGGGCTGAGCGCGCCCGTCTTGCCGAACTGCTGTCCGCTGCCGGGCCGGAGGCGCCCACGCTGTGCGCGGGCTGGACCACCAGGGACCTGGCCGCGCACCTGGTGGTGCGCGAGGCCCGGCCGGACGCCGCCGCCGGAATCCGGCTGCGCGCGCTCGCCGGGCACACCGAGAAGGTGCAGAACCGCTACGCGGCCCGCCCGTTCGAGGAGCTGGTGCGGGTCTTCCGGTCCGGCCCGCCGACCCTGTCGCCGTTCCGGCTGCCCGGGGCCGACGCCGCCGCCAACCTGGTCGAGTACTTCGTGCACGCCGAGGACGTCCGCCGCGCGGTGCCGTTCGAGCCCGAGCCGGTGGACCCGGCGCTCGCCGAGGCGCTGTGGAAGCGGGTGCCGGTGGTGGCCAGGTTCTCCGACGCCCGCTCGCCGGTCACCCTGCAGCTGCGCCACCCGGACGGCCGGATGGTGACGTTCCGCCAGGGCGCGGGCGAGGGCCCGGCGGTCACCGTCACCGGGGAGCCCGGCGAGCTGGTGCTCTTCCTGTCCGGGCGCGGCGCCAAGGCCGCGGTGGAGGCGAGCGGCGACCCGGAGGCGGTGGCGCGGGTCGCCGCGGCCCTCCCGCTGCCCGGAAACTGACGACGCGTCCGCCCGACCTGACGACGCGTCGGCCCGACCCCGCGACACGTCGGGGCGGGCCGACGGCGCGTCGGCCGGATTCGTCACACCGGTGTGCCAGCCTGGCGGTGGCCTTCCCGTCCCCGCCCGAAGGAGCAGCACGCCCATGGTCAGCACCGACTTCTGGCTCGGCTCGCCCAACTGGATCGACCTCGGCAGCCCGGACACCGCCGAATCGGCGCTGTTCTACGGCTCGGTGTTCGGCTGGACCCTCCGGTCCGCCGGGCCGGAGTCCGGCGGCTACGGCTTCTTCCAGCAGGACGGGAGGACGGTGGCCGCGGTCGGCCCGCTCACCGAGGAGGAGGCGCTGCCCGCCTGGACGGTGTACTTCCGCGTCGCCGACGCCGACGCCACCGCCAAGGCCGCCGACCAGCTCGGCGGCACCGTCCGCACCGAGCCGGCGGACGTCTTCACCGCCGGGCGGTTCGCCCAGCTGACCGACCCGACCGGCGGGCAGTTCGCGATCTGGCAGTCCGGCGACACCGTGGGCCTGGACGCGGTCGGCGGGGACGGCGGGCTGTGCTGGGCGGAGCTGCACACCTCGGACATCCCGGCCGCGCTGCGCTTCTACCAGGGCCTGTTCGACTGGCGGACCCGGGACTCCGGGGTGGCCGACGTCGACTACACCGTGCTGCGCACCGCCGAGGGCGCGGACGAGTTCGCGGCCTCGTTCGGCGGGGTGGCGGGCGTCCACCCGCGGGTCAACGTGGGCTGGCTGGTGCACTTCGCGGTCGCCGACGCGTTGCTGACCACCGATCAGGTCCGGCAGTCCGGCGGCAGCGTCGTGGTGCCGCCGGAGCAGGTGCCGACGGTGGGCCGGATCGCGGTGCTGGCCGACCCGTTCGGCGCGCAGTTCGCCATCCTGGAGCCGGAGCCCCGGCAGCGGTAGGACGACGCGCGGCGGGTGCGCCCCGGGTCGGGGCGCACCCGCGGTGACGTGCCGTCAGCGCACCGGGTGCCCGGTGGCCCGCAGCTCGTCCTTGACCTGGCCGATCGTCAGGTCGCCGAAGTGGAAGACGCTGGCGGCGAGCACCGCGTCCGCACCGGCGTCGACGGCGGGGGCGAAGTCGGCGAGCTTGCCCGCGCCACCGGAGGCGATCACCGGGACGGCCACGGCCTTGCGCGCGGCGGTGATCATCTCCAGGTCGTAGCCGTCCTTGGTGCCGTCGGCGTCCATCGAGTTGAGCAGGATCTCGCCGGCGCCGAGCTCGGCGGCCCGGGCCGCCCACTCGATGGCGTCCAGGCCGGTGCCGCGGCGGCCGCCGTGGGTGGTGACCTCGAAGCCGGAGGCGGTCTCGGTGCCCTCGGCGCAGCGCCGGGCGTCCACCGACAGCACCAGCACCTGGCGGCCGAAGCGCTGGGCGATCTCGCGGATCAGCTCGGGCCGGGCGATCGCCGCGGTGTTGACGCCGACCTTGTCGGCGCCCGCGCGCAGCAGCCGGTCGACGTCCTCGACGGTGCGCACCCCGCCGCCGACGGTGAGCGGGATGAACACCTGCTCGGCGGTGCGGCGCACCACGTCGTAGGTGGTCTCCCGGGAGCCCGACGAGGCGGTGATGTCGAGGAAGGTCAACTCGTCGGCGCCCTGGGCGTCGTAGAGCTTGGCGAGTTCGACCGGGTCGCCGGCGTCGCGCAGGTTCTGGAAGTTGACGCCCTTGACGACGCGTCCGGCGTCCACGTCCAGGCAGGGGATCACGCGTACTGCGAGGGTCACGGCTGGGTGCCTTCCAAAGTGCGGGCGAGGCCGGGGCGGTAGGCCTCGACCTCGACCTCGACCATCATCCGGGAGTCGATCAGGCCCTGGACCACCACGATGGTGGTGACCGGGCGGACCTGGTCGAAGACTTCCTTGTGGGCGCGGCCGGCCTCGTCGCAGTCCCGGACGTGGGTGAGGTACATCCGGGTGCGGACCACGTCGGCCACGGTGAGTCCGTAGTGGTCGAGCGCGTCGAAGGCCATCTTGAAGGCGGCGATCGACTGCTCGAACGGGTCGCCCTCGGCCTGGACGATCCCCTTGTCGTAGGCGGTGCAGCCCGAGACCAGGACGAAGTCCCCGGCCGCCACCGCCCGGGAGAATCCGTACTGGTCCTCGAAGGGGGACGTTCCGGAGTGACGGGCGGCGGCCACCGGGGTTTCGTCGGTCATCGGGACACAGCCTCCAGGGCCTCTTCGAGGGTGAACTTCTGCTCGTAGAGGGCCTTGCCGACGATCGAACCCTCGACGCCCTCCGGCACCAGGGTGGCGATCGCCCGCAGGTCGTCCAGCGACGACACGCCGCCGGAGGCCACCACCGGGCGGTCGGTGGCGGCGCAGACGTCGCGCAGCAGCTGCAGGTTGGGGCCGGTCAGGGTGCCGTCGCGGTTGACGTCGGTGACCACGTAGCGGGCGCAGCCCTCGGCGTCCAGGCGGGCCAGCACGTCGTACAGCTGGCCGCCGTCGCGGGTCCAGCCGCGGCCGCGCAGGGTGGTGCCGACCACGTCCAGGCCGACGGCGATCTTGTCGCCGTGCTCGGCGATCACCTTGGCCACCCACTCGGGGGTCTCCAGCGCGGCGGTGCCCAGGTTGACCCGGGTGCAGCCGGTGGCGAGGGCGGCGGCCAGCGAGGCGTCGTCGCGGATGCCGCCGGACAGCTCGACCTTGATGTCGAGCCGGCCGGTGACCTCGGCGAGCAGCTCGCGGTTGCTGCCGGTGCCGAACGCGGCGTCCAGGTCGACCAGGTGCAGCCACTCGGCGCCGGCGTTCTGCCAGGCCAGGGCGGCGGCCAGCGGCTCACCGAAGGACGTCTCGGTGCCGGAGGCGCCCTTGACCAGGCGGACCGCCTGGCCGTCGCGGACGTCGACGGCGGGCAGCAGTTCGAGGCGCTTGCTCATATCTGATGGACTCTCAGCTCGTCAGAGGGTGTCGACCCAGTTGGTCAGCAGGGCGGCGCCGGCGTCGCCGGACTTCTCGGGGTGGAACTGGGTGGCCCACAGCGGACCGTTCTCCACGGCGGCGACGAACGGCTGCCCGTGGGTGGCCCAGGTGACCAGCGGCGGCCGCAGCTTCTCGGCGTGCTGCTCCAGGACCCAGTGCCGCACCCCGTAGGAGTGCACGAAGTAGAACCGGGTGTCGGCGTCGAGGCCGGCGAACATCCGGCTGCCCTCGGGCGCGTCCACGGTGTTCCAGCCCATGTGCGGCACGATCGGGGCGTCCAGCGGCTCGACCACGCCGGGCCACTCGTCGCAGCCCGCGGTCTCCACGCCGTGCTCGACGCCCTTCTCGAACAGGATCTGCATGCCGACGCAGATCCCCAGCACCGGCCGCCCGCCGGCCAGCCGGCGGCCGATCACCTGCTCGCCGCGGACCGCCTTCAGTCCGCGCATGCACGCCTCGAAGGCGCCCACGCCGGGGACCAGCAGCCCGTCGGCGTCGAGCGCCTGCTGGAAGTTCGAGGTGACGGTGACGTTCGCGCCGGTCCGCTCGACCGCGCGCTGCGCCGAGCGCAGGTTGCCGGACCCGTAGTCCAGCACCACGACGTTCTTGGACATCTCGCGGCCTCCTAGTAGCGCATGATGCCGGCGGCCAGGCACATGGCCGAGGCGAAGCCGAGGACGAGGATGACGCTCTTCGGCTTCTCCTGCTTCCAGAACGTCCAGACGCCGGTGGCGAAGAAGATCCCGAGGAAGATCAGGACCGTCGCCATCAGAGCGCGCCCTTGGTGGACGGGAGGATGCCGGCCGCGCGCACGTCGCGCTCGGAGGCGTAGCGCAGCGCCCGGGCCAGCGCCTTGAACTGGCACTCCACGATGTGGTGGGCGTTGCGGCCGTACGGCACGTGCACGTGCAGGGCGATCTGCGCCTGCGCCACGAAGGACTCCAGGATGTGCCGGGTCATCGTGGTGTCGTACGAGCCGATCATCGGGGCCATGCCGTCCGGCTCGGTGTGCACCAGGTACGGGCGGCCGGACAGGTCGACGGTCACCTGGGCCAGCGACTCGTCCAGCGGCACGGTGCAGTTGCCGAAGCGGTAGATGCCGACCTTGTCGCCGAGCGCCTGCTTGAAGGCGGCGCCGAGCGCGAGGGCGGTGTCCTCGATGGTGTGGTGGGTGTCGATGTGCAGGTCGCCCTCGGTCTTGACGGTGAGGTCGAAGAGACCGTGGCGGCCCAGCTGGTCGAGCATGTGGTCGTAGAACCCGACGCCCGTGGAGACGTCCGTCTTTCCGGTTCCGTCGAGGTCGATCTCGACCAGGACGGAGGTCTCCTTGGTGGTGCGTTCGACGCGGCCGATACGGGACATGCGGGGTTACAGCTCCTTGGTTGCTTGCGACACGGCGCTCAGGAAGGCGTCGTTCTCGGCGGGGGTGCCGGCGGTGACGCGCAGCCAGCCGGGCACGCCGTTGTCGCGGATCAGCACGCCCTGGTCGAGGATCGCCCGCCACACCGCGTGGGTGTCGGCGAAGCGGCCGAACTGGATGAAGTTGGCGTCGGAGTCGGTCACTTCGAGGCCGAGCCCGCGCAGCGCGAGGACCAGGCGGTCGCGCTCGGACTTGAGCTGCGCGACGTAGCCGAGCAGGGTGTCGGTGTGCTCCAGGCAGGCCAGCGCGGTGGCCTGGGTGACCGCCGACAGGTGGTACGGCAGCCGGACCAGCTGGACCGCGTCCACCACCGCGGCGTCCGCCGCCAGGTAGCCGAGCCGCAGCCCGGCCGCGCCGAACGCCTTCGACATGGTCCGGGTGACCACCAGGTTGGGGCGGCCCGCCAGCAGCGGCAGCAGCGAGGCGCGGTGCGAGAACTCCACGTACGCCTCGTCGACGATCACCATGCTGGGCCCGGCCGCCTGCGCGGCCTCGTACAGCGCGAGCACGGTGTCGGCCTCGACCGCGGTGCCGGTCGGGTTGTTCGGCGAGCAGACGAACACCACGTTGGGCCGCAGCTCGGCGATGGCCCGGCGGGCGGCGTCCAGGTCGATGGTGAAGTCGTCGTCTCGCGGGCCGGAGACCCACTCGGTGCCGGTGCCGCGGGCGATCAGCGCGTGCATCGAGTACGAGGGCTCGAAGCCGATCGCGGTGCGGCCGGGCCCGCCGAAGGTCTGCAGCAGCTGCTGCAGCACCTCGTTGGAGCCGTTGGCGGCCCACACCTGGTCCTTCGTCACCCCGAAGCCGGTGGTGGAGCTCAGGTACGCCGCCAGGCCGGTGCGCAGCTCCACCGCGTCGCGGTCCGGGTAGCGGTTGAGCTGCCGGGCGGCGTCGGCGACCCGCTCGGCGATCCGGGCCACCAGCGGCTCGGGCAGCGGGTACGGGTTCTCGTTGGTGTTCAGCTGGACGGGCACGTCCAACTGCGGTGCGCCGTACGGGGACTGGCCGCGCAGCTCGTCCCGGATGGGGAGGTCGTCGATCTTCGTCACGAGCTGGGGACACTCCACTCGAATCGGGCCTTGATCGCGTCGCCGTGACCGGGCAGGTCCTCGGCCTCGGACAGGGTGACCACGTGCGCGGCGATCCCGGCCAGCGCCTCGCGGTCGTACTCCACCACCTGCACGCCGCGCAGGAAGGTCTGCACCGACAGACCGGACGAGTGGCAGGCGCACCCGCCGGTCGGCAGCACGTGGTTGGAGCCGGCCGCGTAGTCGCCCAGCGAGACCGGCGTGAACCGGCCGAGGAAGATCGCGCCGGCGTTGCGCACCCGCTCGGACACGGCGTGCGGGTCGGCGGTCTGGATCTCCAGGTGCTCGGCGGCGTACGCGTTGACCACCTCCAGGCCCTGGTCCAGGTCGTCGACCAGGATGATCCCGGACTGCGGGCCGCCCAGCGCCTCGGCCACCCGCTCGGCGTGCCGGGTGCGGGCGACCTGGGTCTTCAGCTCGGCCTCGACCGCGTCGGCCAGCTCGACCGAGGCGGTGACCAGCACCGAGCCGGAGGTCGGGCCGTGCTCGGCCTGGCTGATCAGGTCGGCGGCGACCTCGACGGCGTCCGCGGTGCCGTCCGCTAGCACCATGATCTCGGTCGGGCCGGCCTCCGAGTCGATGCCGATCCGGCCCGCGAACAGCCGCTTGGCGGCCGCCACGTAGATGTTGCCGGGGCCGGTGACCAGGTTGACCGGCGCGCACTCCTCGGTGCCCAGCGCGAACATCGCCACCGCCTGGGCGCCGCCGACCGCGTACACCTCGTCGACGCCGAGCAGCGCGCAGGCCGCCAGGATGGTCGGGTGCACCCGGCCGCCGAAGGCCTTCTGCGGCGGCGAGGAGACGGCGATGCCGGTCACCCCGGCCTCCTGCGCGGGCACCACGTTCATCACCACGGAGGACGGGTAGACCGCCAGGCCGCCGGGCACGTACAGGCCGACCCGGTCGACCGGCACCCAGCGCTGGGTCACCGTGCCGCCGGGCACCACCTGCGTGGTGTGGCCGGCGCGGCGCTGGTCGCCGTGGACGGCGCGGGCCCGGCGGATCGACTCCTCCAGCGCGGCGCGCACCTTCGGGTCCAGCTGCTCCAGCGCCTCGGCGATCTGCGCGGCCGGCACCCGGGTGGACTCCAGCCGGACCCCGTCGAAGCGCTCGGTGATCTCGATCAGCGCCGCGACCCCGCGATGGCGCACGTCCTCCGCGATCGGCCGCACCTTCTCCAGGGCGGCCTCGACGTCGAACTCGGCACGGGGCAGCACGTCGCGCGGGTCCACCTGGGAGCCGCGCAGGTCGATTCGAGAGATCACAGGGCCAAGTGTAAGGAGTGGCTGAAACCGGCATCCGGGCATTTCAGTCCGTGATACGAAGGGTGAGACAGTTCAAGATCGTCGGGGCGGGATCGTCGGGGGAGGCACGGTGGAGCAGGCGCCGGAGGAGTGGAGCGAGGCCGAGCGGGGCCTGTGGGAGGCGTTCCGCAGCGGTGAGGTGTACGACCTGCGCACCGAGCAGCCGCGCCGCGCCGCCCGGCTCTACCTGCCCGCCCCGGCCGGCGAGGCCGTCCGGCCCGACGGCGCGGCGGACGGCCCGGACGACCCGTTCGCCGCCGAGGCGTGGGGTCCCGAGCGCACCGTCCGCGCCGAGGTGATCGCCCGCCTGCTGCTGGCCGGCCCGCCGGCCCGCCCCGGCCGGGTCACCTCGCTCAAGCTCACCGGCGCCGCGATCACCGGACAGCTCAGGCTGGCCGGCGGCCGGATCGACAGCTACGTGGAGTTCCAGCTCTGCCGGTTCGACGGCAAGGTGCTGATCTCCGAGGCCTCGATCGGCACCCTGCGGCTGGTCTCCTGCCACGTCCCGCGGATCGAGGCCTCCCGGCTGGCCAGCGACGGCGACGTGCACCTCGCCCGCTGCGGGATACCCGGCGGCATCCGGCTCACCGACGCCCGGATCGGCACCGACCTGCTGCTCAACCAGAGCGCCGTCGGCCCCGACCTGTACGGCCGCGCGGTCTCCGCCGACGGGATGACCGTCAACCAGGACGTCGAGGCCGAACGCCTCGAGCTGCAGGGCGAGTTGAGCCTCCGATCGGCCCGCATCGGCGGCCGCCTGGCCCTCCGCGGCGCCCAGCTGCGGGCCGCCGCCGGCAACCCCAACGCGCTCGACGCCGCCCGGATCAGCGTCGGCCACACCCTGTACCTGGCCAGCTCCGAGGACGCCGGCTGGACCGGCTCGCGCTCCGTGTACGGCTCCGGCTACGGCGAGCCCGTGAACACCGCCGACAACCGGGCCACCAGCTACACCCCGTTCCGCGCCTGGGGCCGGATCCGGCTCTCCGACGCGCGCTTCGAGAACGCCTGCCTGATCTCCCTCGCCGAGTTCCACCTCGGCCCCGGCGAGGAACTCGCGCTCAGCCGGATCCAGTCCCCCGAACTCCGCTTCACCTGCGTCACCCCGCCGACCGGGCCGGTCTCGCTCAGCCGCGCCCGGATCGGCAACCTGATCGACACCCCGGGCAGCTGGCCCACCGCCCACCACGTCTCGCTCACCGGCTTCACCTACGAGGCCCTCCGCCCCGCCGAGGACTTCCCGCTGGAGCGCCGGATCGCCTGGGTCGACTCCGGCAAGGAGTTCCGGCCCGAGGCGTACGAGCAGCTCGCCGCCGCACTGCGCCGTGACGGCGCCGACGAGGACGCCCGCACCGTGCTGCACGCCAAGCAGCGCCGCCGCCGGCGCACCCTCCCGCTGCCCGGCCGGATCTGGGGTCACCTCCAGGACGTCGCGGTCGGCTACGGCTACCGGCCCGGCCGGGCCGCCGCCTGGCTGGTCCTCGCCTGGGCGCTCGGCACCGCGTACTTCGCCGACCACCCGCCCGAGCCGCTCAAGGCCGACGAGGTCCCCACCTGGAACGCCGCGCTGTACGCCGCGAGCAAGGTGCTGCCGCTGGTCGACCTCGGCCAGTCCGGCTGGAACCCCGACCGCACCGGCCAGTGGGTCGCCGCGGCGCTCGTGCTCACCGGCTGGGTGCTCGCCACCACCGCCGTGGCCGGCGTCACCCGGCTGCTCCAGCGCAGCTGACCGCCCGCCCCCGGGCAAAGTCCGGCGCGGGGGCGGCCCCGTGCCAACTACGCTGTCCGCCGTGACTGATCGGCTGCCGCTCTTCCCCCTCAACACGGTCCTCTACCCGGGCCTGGTCCTGCCGCTGCACGTCTTCGAGGAGCGCTACCGCCGGCTGGTCGCCGACCTGCAGAAGCAGCCCGAGGACGAGCCGCGGCGCTTCGGCGTGATCGCCGTGAAGGACGGCCGCGAGGTCGCCCCCGTCCGCGAACTCGACGCCCCCGCAGGCCCGTTGGACGGCATCGGCACCCCCGGCGGCGACCCCATGGACGCCCTGTACGCGGTCGGCTGCGTCGCCGACGTCGCCAACATCCGGGAGCAGCCCGAGGGCCGCTACGAGCTGCTCGTCACCGGCACCACCCGGTTCCGGCTGCGCGCCCTCGACGCCACCGGCCCCTACCTGGTCGGCGACGTCTCGGTCCTGCCCGAGCAGCCCGGCGAAGGCTCGGGCGCCCTCGCCTCCGGCGTCGAACGGGTCTTCCGCACCTACCAGAAGCGCATCGCCGGCGCCCGCGAGGCCAGCCTCACCGGCGACCAGACCCTCCCCGACGACCCGCAGGTGCTCTCCTACCTGGTCGCCGCCGCCACCGTGCTGCCGGTGTCCGTCAAGCAGGAACTCCTCGCCTGCCCCGACACCGCCCAGCGGCTCGCCCGCGAGCTCGAACTGCTCCGCCACGAGACCGCGGTGATCGCCAAGCTCCCCTCGCTGCCCGCCGCCGACCTCACCCGGCAGGCGTTCAGCCCCAACTAGGAGGCCCCTCCCGATGCCGAAGAAGAAGCGCGGCCCGGCCGGCACCCCTGCCCTGCTGAGGCTGGAGCAGGCCGCCGTACCGCACACGGTGCACTACTACGAGGTGACCCAGCACGGCACCGGCGCGGGCTGGGGCGAGGAGGCCGCCGACTCGATGGGCGTCCCCCGGGAGCGGGTGTTCAAGACCCTGCTCGCCGACCTGGACGGCACGCTCGCGGTCGGGGTGGTCCCGGTCTCCGGCCAGCTCGACCTCAAGGCGTTGGCGGCCGCGCTCGGCGCCAAGCGGGCCGCGCTGGCCGACCCCGCGGCGGCCGAGCGCGCCACCGGCTACGTCCTCGGCGGTATCTCCCCGCTCGGCCAGCGCACCGCGCTGCGCACGGTGGTCGACGATTCCGCCCTCGGCCACGCGACGGTCTTCGTCTCGGCGGGCCGCCGCGGCCTGGAGGTGGAGCTCGCCCCTGCCGACCTGGTGCGGCTGACGGGGGCGCGGACGGCGGAGATCGGCCGGGGCTGAACCCCGCCGCCTGCTCCGCCGTCGCCTACTCGCCCGCCGGCTTCTCCCCCGCGGGCGGCGGCAGCGGGGGAAGTGTGGTCGCCCAGTACGGCGGCAGGTCGGGTTCGCGCTTGCCGAACGCCGCGGAGAGGGCCAGCAGCAGGACGGTCGCCGCCATCGGCCAGACCAGCAGCGCGCCGTGTGCGGAGAGCTGCAGGGGGCCGTCGAAGCGGCCGCCGTCGCCGACGGCGAGGGCGTGCGCGCGGAGGTCACTGGTGGGGCCGAGCCGGATGCCGAGCTGCCAGCCGATGACCGAGCCGGCCAGGCCGCCGAGGACCAGGCCGACGGCGACCGCGATGCCGCCGCCGCGGGCGCGGGTCAGCAGGAAGGAGACCAGCGCGGTGAGGATGCCGAAGCCGAGGCCGAGCAGGGCGAAGACGGCGTCGGCGGCGATGCCCTCCTCGCCTTCCGGGTCCAGGTACAGGATCCGGTTGCCCTGGACCTGGAAGCCGATCCGGGGGGCCAGCCAGAGCCACAGGTAGCCGAGCAGGACGCCGAGGACCGCGCCGGCGACGGTGATGAGCGCGCCGATCCCCAGCTCGGGCCCGAGGGGCCGTCGCGGGGCGCGGACGGGCGGCTGCGGCGGGAAGTGCGGCGGGGCGAACGGGTCCGGCCCGGGGGTGCTACCCGCAGGTGTGTTCGGTACGGTCACGGCCCCATCGTTTCACGACCGCCCCCGCAGGTGTCGATCTCCGCCCGGGAAGGTCAGCGGGCGGCCCGCCGGTAGGCCCAGGTGGCGAGGGTGAGGGAGGCCAGGCCGACCGCGCCGCACACCCCGAGGTCGAGGAGCACCCGGGCCCAGTCCGGGTCGGGCGCGAAGGTCAGCGCGAAGGCGTCGACGCCGTAGCTGGACGGCAGCAGGTCGCGCAGCCACTGCACCGCGCCGGGCAGCCGGGAGGCCGGCAGGACGCCCAGCAGCAGCGCCGCGGACATGCCCAACTGCCCGGCCAGCGTGGCGAGTTCCTGCCGCGGGGCGAGCAGCCCGAGGGCCGCCCCGAGCCCGGCCAGCGCGGCCCCGGCCAGCGGGATCACCGCCGCGAGGACCCAGAGCCGACCCATCGGCAGGTCGAACAGCCAGCAGCCCGCCCCGGCGGTGACGAACACCCCGGGCACCGTGAACGAGGCGTACGCGCCGGCGGTGCCGAGCACCACGGAGGCGGGCGGCACCGGGAGCGTCGCGTAGTGGTCGAGGCCGCCGGTCGCCCGCAGTCGGCCGAAGTACTGCGCGAGCAGGTTGAGCGCGACGAAGGCCACCACCAGGACCGCCGAGCCCGCCACCACGGCGTGCGCGGACGGGTTGTCGCCGGGGTCGACCACGCCGCGCATCATCACCAGGATGCCGATGGACTGGAAGGTCGCGACGAACAGCAGCGGGATCCGGGCCACCTTGGCGCGGGCCAGCTGGGCCCGGTAGACCGCGGCCAGCGCGGGCAGCAGCCGGGCGGCGGGGGCGAGCGGCACGGGCCCGGTCGCGGCGGCGGTCGCCGCGGGCGCGTCGAGCAGGGTCATCGGGCGAGGCCTCCGGTCCGGCCGCCGAGCCGGAGGTAGGCGTCCTCCAGGGTGGGGGTGGCGAGGGTGAAGTCGTCGAGCGCGGCGAAGGCGGGGCCGGTGGTGACGGCGGCGACCAGTTCGCGGGCCTCGTCGGGGGTGGTGCGCAGCGTCCAGCGGCGGCCGGTGCGCTCGGCGCGGTCGGCCAGTGCGGCGACTGCGGGGACGCCGAGCGGGGCGTCGGTGCGCCACACCAGGTCGAGCCGGACGTCGCCGTCGACCAGCGCCTTGAGCCCGCCGGGGGTGTCGCAGGCGATCACCCGGCCGCGGTCGACCACGGCGACCCGGTCCAGCACGGTCTCCGCCTCGATGACGTTGTGGGTGACCAGCAGCACGGTGGTGCCGCGTTCGGCGCGGCGGCGGTCGACGGCGCTCCACACGGCGCGCCGGGCGACCGGATCCATGCCGGTGGTGGGTTCGTCCAGCACCAGCAGCGGGCGCTCGCCGACCAGCACGGCGGCGAAGCAGGCCAGCCGGCGCTGGCCGCCGGAGAGCTTGGCGAGCGGGCGGTGGGCGAGCGGCTCCAGGCCGAGCTCGGCGATCACCTCGGCGCTCTCGGCGCGGGCGGCGGAGCGGGTCAGCCCGCGCAGCCGTCCGGTGGTCTCGGCGGCCAGCGCGACGGTGAGCTCGTCGAGGGCGCTGGACTCCTGGCCGAGGTAGCCGAGCAGCCGGGCGGCGCGTTCGGGGTGCCGGACCAGGTCGTGGCCGAACAGGTCGATGCGGCCGGCGTCGGGGCGGAGCAGGCCGGTGAGCTGGCGGACCAGGGTGGACTTCCCGGCGCCGTTGGGTCCGAGCAGGCCGAAGATCTCACCGCGCCGGACGGCGAGGTCGATGCCGTCGTTGGCGCGGACCTCCGCACCGCCCGTGCGGTAGGTCTTGACCAGGCCGCTGACCGTGCAGCAGCTCTGCGGTGCCTTGCTCACGACGGAAGACTCTACGCGCCGTAAAGGGCGTTCCGGACATGCGGGGTGGTCGCGTCAGCTGTCCTCGAGCGCGGCGGCGGGCTGCCGGGCGTCCGGGACGCGGGCGGACAGCTCCTTCCAGAAGCCCTCCCGGATGGCGTACCTGTCGTGCTCGTCGATCTGGTCCTCCTTGTGCGCCAGCAGCCCGAACCGGGCGGCGTAGCGCAGCAGTTCGCCGTCGAGGCGGTGCGGGATCCGCGGGTGGTCGGTCCACAGCAGCTCGGGGCGGTCGACGGTGGCGAGCCGGTCCAGCCAGCGGCGGGCGAAGACCTGGCCGACCTCCTGCGGGTCGCCGCCGACGCTGGTGATGTCCTCCTCCCGATCGGCCCAGCGCTGCGCGGAGGTGGTGAGCCGGTCCAGGGTGGGCAGGCCGTCTCCGGCGGTGTGCGGCTCGGAGCGGTCCACCCAGCCGCGGTCGGAGGACCAGCGCAGCACCGGCCCGCCCAGCGCGGCGGCCGGCGCGGGCGCGGGGGCGGCCCGTCCGGCCAGGTCCTTCGGGGTCGGGATGACCCGCAGCGGGGCGGCGCGGGCGACGGCGGGCGGCGGGCCGGCGGGCCGGGCGCGCTGCGCGGGCGGCCCGGGCAGCGCGGCGACCGCGGCGACCGGCGCCACCGGCTCCGCGACCTCCCGCACCCGCACCCACCGTTCGATCCAGGCCCGGTCCAGCACCCGCCGCTCGTCGGCCTCGCCGACCAGTTCCTCGGACTGGTTGAAGTCCCCGTCGGCGGCCTCCAGCGCCCACAGGTGGACGGCCACCCCGTGCTCCTTCGCCGAGGCCACCCCGGGCAGCAGGTCGCCGTCGCCGGTGACCAGCACCACGTCGGCGCAGGCGTGGTTGCGGGCCAGCTCGCTCAGCTCGGCGTGCATCGCCGCGTCGACGCCCTTCTGCACCCAGCGGCCCTCGGCCCGGGTGAGCGCGCCCAGCCGGACCGTCACCCGCGGGAGCACCCGCAGCCGGCGGTGCTCGGGGGCCGGGCGGCGGTCCACGGCGGCGTCGAACCAGTAGATCCGCAGCAGCGGCAGCCCGGTGTCCTCCTCGGCCCGGTCCCGCAGCGCGCTGATCAGCACCGGATGGTCCACGGCGATCCGCGAGCGGCTGGACTCCCCAGCGAGCAGGCTGGCCGCGGCGCCCAGCAGGTATCCCGCATCGACCAGGACGACACAGCGGTCCATCTCCGGCACCTCCTCGTCGGGCCGGCCACCGCCGACGGTGGGGTGGCCCGCCGGACGGTCCGGCGACCGTTGCGCACACCTTTACCCCCCGTTCGCCCGGCGAACCGCGCCGGGGAACGCCCGGCCGACCCTGGATACTGGGACACCGTGCGGAAGAGTGCGGTGGTGCTGTGCGCGGTGGCGGCGGTCGGGGCGGTCGCGCTGCTGCTGGTGCCCGCCACCGTCCCCGAGACCTCGCGCGGCGACACCGCGCTGGTCTCGGTCGTCGTCAACCAGGGCCGCACGGTCGAACTCGGCCCCGGCGAGACCCGCACCTTCCCGGTCGAGGTCACCGCGAGCGACCGCTCGGGCATCCGCGCCGTCGACCCGATCGGCCTGTGGGGCCCCAACTACGCAACCCTGAAGGTCTCCCCGCTGGCCTGCGCCCCGCTGCCCGGCACCGCGAGCGCCTCCCGCTGCACCGGCGAGGCCACCGCCACCGCCTCCGCCCACGGCCTCTTCGACGACCAGGCCGGCACCTGGTTCGTCGACCTGCGGATCCGCGCCGCGGACGGCGACCGCTACGTCTCCAAGTCCGCCGGCGGCTTCTCGCTCAAGCGGACCGCGCTGCTCGACTCCGCGACGCTCACCGCGAGCGCCCCCGTCGGCACGCCGGTGCAGGCCCTGGCCCGGCTGCAGCGCGCCACCTGGGAGCACCCCGGCTACCTCCCCCAGCAGGGCGCCACCGCCTACCTACAGTTCCGCCCCACCGGCTCCCCCACCTGGACCACCGTCGCCACCGCCACCACCGACGCCGACGGCCGGCTGGACGTGAAGGTCCCCGCCGTGCGCTCCGGCGCCTTCCAGTGGTACGCCCCCGGCGACAAGTGGACGGCCGCCGCCACCTCCCCCGAGCTCCCGCTGACGGTCGACCCGCAGCCCGCGCACGCGGGCCAGTAGCCCGACGCGCCCCGGAGAACGCCGACCGCCGAGGGCGCGGGCGGCGCGCTCCTCGGCGGTCGGTGTCGGGTGACGGTCCGTCAGGCGTTGAGCTCGGCGGCCACCAGCTCGGCGAGCTGCACGGCGTTGAGCGCGGCGCCCTTGCGGAGGTTGTCGTTCGAGATGAACAGCGACAGGCCGTTGTCGACGGTCTCGTCGGCGCGGATCCGGCCCACGTAGCTGGGGTCCTGGCCGGCGGCCTGGAGCGGGGTGGGGATGTCGGTGAGCTCGACGCCGGGCGCGGCGGCCAGCAGCTCGGCGGCGCGCTCGGGGCTGAGCGGCCGCTCGAAGCGGGCGTTGATCTGCAGCGAGTGGCCGGTGAAGACCGGGACGCGGACGCAGGTGCCGGAGACCTTCAGCTCGGGGATGCCGAGGATCTTGCGGCTCTCGTGCCGGAGCTTCTGCTCCTCGTCGGTCTCGTTCAGCCCGTCCTCGACGATCGACCCGGCCAGCGGGACGACGTTGAACGCGATCGGCCGCTTGTACACGCCGGGCGCCGGGTACTCGACGGCCGCGCCGTCGTGCACCAGCGCGGTCGCGCCGTCGACGACCTTGCGGGCCTGCTCGTGGAGCTCGGAGACGCCGGCCAGGCCGGAGCCGGAGACCGCCTGGTAGGTGGAGACCACCAGCGCGGCCAGGCCGGCCTCGTCGTGCAGCGGGCGCAGCACCGGCATGGCGGCCATGGTGGTGCAGTTGGGGTTGGCGATGATGCCCTTGGGCCGGTCGGCGATGGCGTCCGGGTTGACCTCGGCGACCACCAGCGGCACCTCGGGGTCGCGGCGCCAGGCCGAGGAGTTGTCGATGACGACCGCTCCGGCCGCGGCGACCTTGGGGGCGAGCTCCTTGGAGGTGGCGCCGCCCGCGGAGAAGATGACGATGTCCAGGCCGCTGTAGTCGGCCGTGGCGGCGTCCTCGACGGTGACCTCGGTGTCCTTCCAGGGCATGGTCCGTCCTGCCGAGCGCGCCGAGGCGAACAGCCGCAGCTGCTCGACGGGGAACGCGCGCTGCGCCAGGATCTCGCGGACCACGCCGCCGACCTGGCCGGTGGCACCCACGATGCCGATCCTCATCCGACTCCTCCTCCTACCGGGTTGTGCCTAGTCATCATGCCTTGTCAGAGCGGGTTTTCGCGGATCCGTCCCAAGACGTGAACGCTTGCCGTCCCGGGCGGGAAGCCCTGCGGTCGGGCCGCGTCCCGGCCGCAAGATCTGCACCGCGGGGGGCGGTGCTCAGGTGTGGGCGAGCAGCGGGAGGCGGACCGCGGGGCTGGGGATGCGGCCGGCCGCGTGCAGCAGCGCCTTCAGGGCGGTGGGGTTGGGTCCGGCGAACGCGGCCCGGGAGACCTCGGCGAGTTCCCGGCCGAGGGCCCGGGCGGTCGTCGGGTCGCCGTCGTGCCAGGCCCGGTCGAGGGCGACGAACCGGTCGGTCTCCAGGTGGGCGGAGGCCAGGATGCCGCCGGCCGCGCCCATCGCGAGCAGCGGCGAGAGGAAGAGGTCGTCGCCGGCCAGCACGCCGCGCGGCGCGGCGCCGAACAGCGCGACGCTCTCCTCGTCGATGCCGCCCGGCGCGTACTTGATCCCGGCCACCTCGGGCAGCGCGAGCAGCTCCAGCAGGGTGGCGGCGCCGAGCGGCTGACCGGTGCGGTACGGGATGTGGTAGATCACCAGCGGCACCGGGGAGGCCGCGGCGAGGGCCCGGAAGTGGGCCAGCACCCCGGCCTCGCCGGGGCGGACGAAGGCGGGGACGGCGACCAGCGCGGCGTCCGCGAGACCGTCGAGCGCGGCGAGCGCCTCCGCGGTGCGGGCGGTGCCGCCGTGGCCGGCGCCGACGGTCAGCGGGGTGCCGTACTCGGCGCTGACCTTCCGGCAGACCTCGATCACGGTGTGCTGTTCGGCGGTGGTCAGCGAGCCGGGTTCGCCGGTGGTGCCGAGGGCGACCAGTCCGGCGGCGCCGGCTTCCAGGCACTCCCGGGCGAGGCGTTCCAGCGCTTCCGGGGCGAGGTCGCCGTCGGCGGTGAAGGGAGTGACCAGCGGGATGTGGATGCCGTGGAGTTCCATGCGGGAAGCCTGCCGGGCGGCGACCGTGCAGGTCCAGTTCACATTTCCGATGGTTCTCGTAAGCTGGGCCGATGCTCGATGTGCGACGACTGCGCCTGCTGCGCGAACTGGCCCACCACGGCACCATCGCGGCGGTCGCCGAGGCGCTGGCGTTCAGCCCTTCGGCGGTGTCCCAGCAGCTGTCGGTGCTGGAGCGGGAGGCCGGGGTGCCGCTGCTGGAGCGGTCGGGGCGGCGGGTGGCGCTCACCCCGGCCGGGCGGAACCTGGTGCGGCACGCCGAGGCGGTGCTGGAGCTGCTGGAGCGCGCGGACGCGGAGCTGGCGCACGCCCGGCGCGGGCTGGCCGGTCCGCTGCGGATCGGCGCGTTCCCGTCCGCGGTGCGCGCCCTGGTGCCCGCGGCGCTGGCCGAGCTGGCGGCGCGGCACCCGGAGTTGGAGGCGATGGTGAGCGAGGTGGACCCGGCCGCGGTGGCCGGGGCGCTGCGCGCGGGCGAGCTGGACGTGGCGCTGGTGCACGAGTACGACCTGGTGCCGGCCGAGCCGGAACCGGGGATCGCCCTCACCGGCCCGGTCTTCGCCGAGCCGATGTACCTGGCCGCGCCCGGCACCTGCGGCCTCGCGGACCACCGGGACAGCCCGTGGATCACCGCCCCGGTCGGCACGCTCTGCCACACCATGGCGCTGCGGGCCTGCCAGGCGGCCGGGTTCAGCCCGCGGGTCCGGCACCGGGTGGACGACTTCGAGGCCCAGCTGGCCCTGGTCGCGGTCGGCCAGGGGGTGGCGCTGGTGCCGCACCTGGGCACGTCGCGCCGCCCGCCGGGGGTGACCCTGAACCGGCTGCCGGTCTACCGGCGCACCCGCACCGCCTTCCGGGCCGGCGGCGCCGCCCACCCGGCGGTCGCGGCCTTCGCGGCGGCGCTGCACGCGGTCATCCCGGCCGAGCTGCGGGCCACCTGACGCCGCCGCGGGCGAACGGGTCGTCAGAGCACCTGGGGCGTCGGCCCGGTGGGGTGCCGCTCGGCGTTCTTCAGGCAGCGCAGAATCCGCTCGTGCTCGTCGCCGACCCGGTCCGCGACCCGCAGCCGCAGGTACACCTCCTCGACCTGCGCCATGGCCGCCTCGGTGAACCAGGCGATGACCCGGTTGGCCTGCGGCCCGAACGGGGCGCCCGGGCCGTAGTTGACCAGGAAGAAGTCCCGGTGCCAGGCGAGTCCGCGGCCCTCGATCCGCGCCACCACGGCCTCCAGCGCGGTCCACGGGCCGACCGGTTCGGCCGTCCCGTCGGCGGCGCGGAGTCGGACGGCGTACGCGATGTCGGTGACCACGGCGACGTCCTGCGCGGCGTTCAGCACGTGCGCGGCCCACACCAGCCGACCGTCCGGGGCGAGGCCGTCGGCGACCCGGCCGCTGAAGCCGAGCGCGGGCCGGACCGCGCGGGCGTACTGGGCCCTGGCCAGGGCCGCGCCGCCGGTCGCGACGGCGGTGGTGGTGGCGCTCTGCACGTCGAGCAGCCGCGGCCAGCCGGTCCCGTCCGGCAGGTTGTCGCGCACGACGGCGTAGACCAGCAGCAGGGCGGCGGTCGCCGCGGCGACGGTCAGCAGCCGGGACAGCAGCGGACTGCGCCGCACCACCCGCTGGTCCGTGTTCACACCGACGCCCCCTCCCCGCCGTCCACACGTTCGACGATAGGCGGCGAACGCCCCGGCGGACAGGGCGCGCCCGGCGGTCGATAGCCTTCCGCCATGCGTGAGTTGAACGAGGACACGGAACAGCCGGGCCGCTTCGGGCCGGACGCCACGGTGGAGATCGACGCCGAGCGGATGACCGGGGTGCGCACCGAGTACGCGCCCGACCACGACGGCGACCCGGACCCGGGCGAGATCGTCTGGACCTGGGTGCCGTACGAGGAGAACGACGGCCGGGGCAAGGACCGCCCGGTGCTGGTGGTGGCCCGCGAGCCGCACGGCACCCTGCTGACCGTGATGCTCTCCAGCAAGGGCCACGACCACGACCGGGACTGGGTGCCGCTGGGTTCCGGCCCGTGGGACCGCACCGGCCGGGACTCCTGGGTGGCGCTGGACCGGGTGTTCCGGGTCCACGACGGCGGGATGCGGCGCGAGGCGTGCGCCCTTGACCGGGCCCGTTTCAATCTGGTCATCGATTCGCTGAAGCGCCGTTACCAATGGTACTGAGTAACGATTTGCGGACCATCTTCCCTGACCTGGCATTTGCCGGGTAGAACGTGACCAGCATTCCTCATACATGACCGGGAGTCGGACGCATGAGCAGCAACACCCCGCCTGGTTACGGGGCACCGCAGGACCCGTACGAGAAGAACCCGTACGGCCAGCAGCAGCCGCCGCAGACCCCCGGTTACGGCACCCCGCCGCCGGCCGGTTACGGCACTCCGGGTTACGGCGCCCCGGGCTACGGCGCGCCGCAGGGCCAGCTCCCGGGCTGGCTCGGCCAGGTGCCGCCCGGCATGCCGCCGGCCCCGGGCACCCGCACCCTCGCCACCCCCGTGGACCGCTTCGTGGCCCGCCTGCTGGACGGCGTGATCATAGGCGTCGTGCTGGGCATCCTGAGCAGCATCATCGGCTACAACTTCGTCTTCCTGCTGCTGTTCGCGGCCGCCTACGTGGTCTACGACGGCGTCATGATGCTCACCCAGCACGGCCAGACGCTGGGCAAGAAGGTCATGAAGATCCGCGTGGTCAGCCTGGCCCACGGCGGCCGCCCGACCGACAACGAGTTCTGGGCCCGCGCCGGCGTCTGGGGCGGCCCGGCGGTCGTCCCGTGCCTGGGCAGCCTGTTCATGCTGGTCAACGGCCTCTGGCAGCTCTGGGACAAGCCGCTGCAGCAGGCCCTGCACGACAAGGCCGCCAAGACGGTCGTCGTCAAGGAGAACTGACACACCCTCGGCACCAGCTGACGAAGGCCTCCGGCGGAACTCCGCCGGGGGCCTTCCTCGTCGCGGTGGCTCAGCTCGCCAGGCAGCTCGGCCCGAGCAGCTGCTTGAGGTCGCCGAACAGCGCCGGGTCCGACTTCACCCGGTGCCGGTCCAGCCGCAGCACCACCGTCTTGGTGCGGCCGCGCAGGTGGACGTGCACCTCGGTGGTCCCGCGGTGGCTGCCCAGCACCTCGCCGAGCCGGGCGACCAGCGGCGGCGTCAGCTTGTTGTCCGGCACGGTGATCACGATCGGCAGCTGCGCCCCGACGTTCGACAGGTCCGGGACGGACAGCTCCATGCCCATCAGCCGGGGCACGTCCTCCCGCTTGTCGAGCTTGCCGCGGACGAACACCACGGCGTCCTCGACCAGTTGCGAGGAGACCAGCTGGTAGCTGGCGGGGAAGAACATGCAGTCGATGGAGCCGGCCAGGTCCTCGACGGTGGCGATCGCCCAGGCGTTGCCCTGCTTGGTCATCTTGCGCTGCAGGCCCGAGATGATGCCGCCGATGGTGACGATGGTGCCGTCGGGGCGCTCGGCGAGGTCGGCGACCGCGCAGTCCGACTTGTCGGCGAGGACGTGCTCGATGCCGTTCAGCGGGTGCGAGGAGACGTACAGGCCGAGCATCTCCCGCTCCTGGGTGAGCAGGAAGGACTTCTCCCACTCCTCCTCGGAGAAGACGACGTCCAGGCCGAAGGACGGCTCGTCGGAGACGGAGTCGCCGCCGAACAGGTCGAACTGGCCCTCCGCCTCCTTGCGCTTGATCCCGACCACGTTGTCGATCATCGGCTCGAACTGCGCGGTCAGGCCCTTGCGGGTGTGCCCGAGCGAGTCGAACGAGCCGGCCTTGATCAGCGATTCGACGGTGCGCTTGTTGCAGACCACCGACTCGACCTTGTCCAGGAAGTCCGGGAAGGACGTGAACTTCCCCTTGGCCTTGCGGGTGCGGATCATCGACTCCACCACCGGGCCGCCGACGTTGCGGATGGCGGTCAGGCCGAACCGGACGGTGTCGCTGCCGTGCGGCGTGAAGTCGGCGTCGGACTCGTTGACGTCCGGCGGCAGCACGCTGATGCCCATCTTGCGGGCCTCGTTGAGGTAGACCGCGGACTTGTCCTTGTCGTCCTTGACCGAGGTGAGCAGGCCGGACATGTACTCGGCCGGGTAGTTGGCCTTGAGGTACGCCGTCCAGTACGAGACCAGCCCGTAGCCCGCGGTGTGCGCCTTGTTGAACGCGTAGCCGGAGAACGGGACCAGGACGTCCCACACCGCCTGGATCGCGGCGTCGGAGTAGCCGCGCTCGCGGCAGCCCTTCTGGAAGGGGACGAACTCCGCCTCCAGGATCTCCTTCTTCTTCTTGCCCATCGCGCGGCGCAGCAGGTCGGCCTGGCCGAGCGAGTAGCCGGCCAGGATCTGCGCGGCCTTCTGCACCTGCTCCTGGTAGACGATCAGGCCGTAGGTGGGCTCCAGGATCTCCTTGAGCGGCTCCTCCAGCTCCGGGTGGATCGGGGTGATGTCCTGCTGACCGTTCTTGCGCAGGGCGTAGTTGGTGTGCGAGTTGACGCCCATCGGACCGGGCCGGTACAGCGCCAGGACGGCGGAGATGTCCTCGAAGTTGTCGGGCTTCATCAGGCGCAGCAGCGAGCGCATCGGCCCGCCGTCGAGCTGGAAGACGCCGAGCGTGTCGCCGCGGGCGAGCAGCTCGTAGGTGGGCTTGTCGTCGAGCGGCAGCTTGAGCAGCTCGATCTTCTCGCCCTTGTTCTTCTCGATCGCCTTGACGGCGTCGTCCATGATCGTCAGGTTGCGCAGGCCGAGGAAGTCCATCTTGAGAAGGCCGAGGCCCTCGCAGGTGGGGTAGTCGAACTGCGTGATGGTGACGCCGTCGGTGTGCCGGGTCCAGACCGGGATGTGGTCGGTGAGCGGCTCCGCGGACATGATGACGCCGGCCGCGTGCACGCCGGGCTGGCGGATCAGGCCCTCGATGCCGCGCGCGGTGTCGATGACCTTCTTGACGTCCGGGTCGTTCTCGTACAGGCCGCGGATCTCGCCGGCCTCGCTGTAGCGGGGGTGCGAGGAGTCGGTGATGCCGGACAGCGGGATGCCCTTGCCCATCACGTCCGGCGGCATCGCCTTGGTGATCCGGTCGCCCATCGCGTACGGGTAGCCGAGGACGCGCGAGGAGTCCTTGATGGCGGCCTTCGCCTTGATGGTGCCGTACGTGACGATCATGGCGACCTTGTCGGATCCCCACTTCTCGGTCACGTACCGGATCACGTCGCCGCGCCGGCGCTCGTCGAAGTCGATGTCGACGTCGGGCATGGAGATGCGCTCGGGGTTGAGGAAGCGCTCGAAGATCAGGCCGTGCGGGATCGGGTCGAGGTCGGTGATGCCCATCGCGTAGGCGACCAGCGAGCCGGCCGCGGAGCCACGGCCGGGGCCGACCGCGATGCCCTGGCTCTTCGCCCACATGATGAAGTCGGCGACCACGAGGAAGTACGCCGGGAACCCCATCTGGATGATGGTGTCCATCTCGTACTCGGCGAGCTTCTTGTGCTCCTCGTCGTAACCGCCCGGGAAGCGCCAGTCCATGCCCTCCCAGACCTTGGACTTGAAGAAGTCCGCCTCGGACTCGAAGCCCTCCGGGATCGGGAAGCGCGGCATCAGGTTCTTGAACTCGAACATGCCCGCGGTGTCGACCCGCTGCGCCACCAGCAGCTGGCTGTTGCGGCAGCCCTCCTGCCAGATGTCCGAGGAGTCCAGGCCGTACATCTCGGCGGCGGACTTGATGTAGTAGCCGGTGCCGTCGAACCGGAAGCGGTCCGGGTCGGAGAGGTTCTTGCCGGTCTGCACGCACAGCAGCAGGTCGTGGGCGCCGGCGTCGGACTCGGTGGTGTAGTGCGAGTCGTTGGTGACCACCGGCGGGATGTTCAGCTTCCTGCTGATCTCGATCAGGCCGTCGCGGACCCGGGTCTCGATGTCGAGGCCGTGGTCCATCAGCTCCAGGAAGTAGTTCTCCTTGCCGAAGATGTCCTGGTACTCGCCGGCCGAGCGGACCGCCTCGTCGAACTGGCCGAGCCGAAGCCGGGTCTGCACCTCGCCGGACGGGCAGCCGGTGGTGGCCATCAGGCCCGCCGCGTGCTCGGCGATGATCTCCTTGTCCATCCGGGGCCACTTCACCAGCCAGCCCTCGGCGTAGGAGCGCGAGGTCAGCTTGAAGAGGTTGTGCAGGCCCTGCTTGTCGCGGGCCCAGATGGTCTTGTGGGTGTAGGCGCCGGACGCGGAGACGTCGTCCTTCTTCTGGTGCGGCTGGCCCCACAGGATGCGCTTGGTGTTGGACCGGGACTCCGGCGCGACGTACGCCTCGATGCCGATCACCGGGGTGATGCCGGCGGCGGTGGCCTGCTTGTGGAACTCCGCGGCGCCGTACATGTTGCCGTGGTCGGTCATCGCGACGTGGGTCTGCCCGAGCCGCTCGACCTCCTTGAACAACTGCTTCAGCCGGGCGGCGCCGTCCAGCATCGAGTACTCGGTGTGGACGTGCAGGTGCGCGTACGGCTGGTCGCTCAAGGCGGGGCCTCCGGGGTCCTGGGTGAGGGCTGAAACACGTAAGGCCCGAGCCACCACCAGGGCTCGGACCACGGCTTCCGGGTTCGCGTCCCCGAGTCTAGTGCCAACCCGACCCGGTCGAGTCGACCGCCGCGGTGCTTCGCGCGCGGAGGCCTCAGGTGTCGTACAGCCCGTCGAACGGCACGCCGAACCCGAGCTGCTGCGGCTCCAGCTCGTAGTGCTCCCGGCCGTCCTCCCGGGCCCCGTCGATCAGTCCCCAGCGGAGGCCGAGGGCCCGGACCTCGAACGGGCGGATGACGATCGGCCCGTGGACCACGCCGGGCAGCGCCCCGAGCATCCGGGCGAGCTCGTGCTCCGCCTCCTCCCCGTCGGGGAACTCGCGGATGTCGCTGCCCAGGTGGTTCCCGTCCGCGTCGAAGCGGTGCAGCACGACCGCCCAGCCCGCCAGGCCGGACGCCCCGGTGACGTCGCCGAAGAACTGACCGCCGTCGTGGACGCCGATCCACCGGGTGCGGAAGTGCGGCTCGTACGCGACCGGGACCTGCCGGGCCGGGAGGTCGAGCGGGAACCAGGCCAGCTGGTCCCGCCAGCCCGGCTCGGCCGCGATCCAGCTCCACAGCACCTGCTCGGTGGCCCGCCAGGACTGGTTGTCCACGGCCTGGTGGTGCGTGGCCGCGGATCCGTGCCGGTACTCCACCTGCCAGTCGTCGGGGCCGTGCCGGTACGCCTGGACGAACAGGCCGTCCCCGGCGTGCGGCCGGCCCACGACCAGGAACGGGTCGCGCTCGGTCACCCGCTCCCGGACCGCCGCCCCCAGCTCCTCGCGCGTGGGGCGGCGCAGCGGGGTCCGTCCGTCCGCGAACCCGATGACGATCTCGTCGGTGCTCTCCACGGCACGCCACCCTAGGACCTGCCGCCGACGCTCGGGTGCGCGCTAACCTCTGGGCACCACAAGCGTGTTCAGGGGAGGGACTCCACCATGGCCTTCGGCCAACCACCGCAGAAGCCCCGGCCCGGCGGCCTGCCCGGCATCGGGGTGCTGATGCTGGTCCAGGTGATCGCCGCGCTCGCCGTCCTCGGCTACTACCTGGTCCAGCAGGGCCCGGGGTACCTCCTGGCCGCGGCCGGGTTCGACTTCACCGAGCACGCGCTCACCCTGGTCGGCTTCAGCCTGCCGTTCACCGTCGCCTACCTGGTGCTGGCGATCGGCGCGTTCACCGGCAAGTCCTGGGCCCGCCCGGGCGCGGTGGTGCTGACCTCGGTCGACGGGTACATCGCGGTGTCGAACCTGGTGCTGGCGATCCGGCTCGGCGGATGGCGGGAGCTCTACAGCCCGGTCGACAGCCTGCTGCTCAACCTGACGTATCCGCTCAGCGTGCTGATCGCGCTGATCACCGTCCTGGTGGTGGCCGTCACCCGCGCGTCCGGCGCCCCGGCCCCGTACCGTCCGGCCCAGCCGTTCGGCTACCCCGGCCCGCACCAGCAGCCCCACCAGCAGCCGCAGCCGGGCGCGTGGGGCGTCCCGCCGCAGCAGCCGGGCCCGGTGCCCGCGCCCGCCCCGGCCGACCTGGCCCCGTACCAGCCGCAGCCGCCGCAGGCGCAGCCGCACCAGCCGCAGCTGTACCCCGCGCCGCCGCAGCAGCCGGGGCAGGCCTACGGCTTCCCGCCGCAGCAGCCCGCAGCAGCCCCGGCGGCGCCGCCCGTCGCGCCTCCGGTGCCGCCGCCCGCGGCCCCGACCGGCGGCGCGGCGTACGCGTACCCGCCGGTGCCGCAGGCTCCCCCGCCGCCGGCCGCTCCGCCCGCCGTCTGACGGTGCGTCAGCCCTGGGCGTCCAGCTCGTCGAGGAAGGCGAGGGCGGCGGCCCAGGTCCGCTCGGCGGCCTCGGCGTCGTAGTCGGGCAGTTCGGGGTCGGTGTAGAGGTGGCCCGCGCCGCGGTAGCGGTGGACCTCCACATCGGCCCCGGCCCGGGTCATCCGCAGGTACCAGGTGTTCAGCCAGTCCTCGGACTCGAACGGGTCCGGTTCGGCCACGTGCAGCTGCACCGGGATCTCGGTGGCGGCGTCCTCGCGCAGGTCGGAGGTGCCGTGCAGGAGCAGCAGGCCGCGGGCCTGCTGGTCGGCCAGGGCGAGGTTCTGGGCGATCGAACCGCCGAGCGAGTACCCGGCGTACAGCAGGCCGGGCCGCTCGCCGGGCGCCGCGGGCAGCAGCGGGGCGACCGCGGTGACGGCGCGGCGCAGCAGTTCGTCGTTGCCGATGCCGTCGCGGTGGGCCATGCCCTCCTCGATGTCCTCGAAGGTGTGCCCGTCGTACAGGTCGGGGGTGTGCACGGTGTGTCCGGCGGCGCGCAGCCGGTCGGCGGCCTGGTGGACCGCGGGGCGCAGGCCGTACGCGGAGTGGAACAGGACGATCTCGGCCACGGTGGGGCTCTCCTTCGGGTCGCGGGCGCTCGACCCTCCATGATCGCCCATCCCGGGATGTGCGCGGGCCCGGCCCACCGTGCGGTGGACCGGGCCGTCGGTGCGGGGCCGCCGGGCGGCGGGGCTCAGTACGAGGTCGTCACGGACGCCCCGGTGAAGCCCTGCTGGGCGTACAGGCTGATGTAGTTGTAGCCGGCCGGCGGGTTGGCGACGGTCAGGCTCTCGTGGTTGCCGGTGGTGGTGGACTTCGCCGTGTACGACCCGGTGGTGGCCCAGGCGGAGCGGTTGTAGTAGAGGTCGGCGTTGCCGGTGCCGCCGTCGGCGGTGATGGTGAGGCTGGTGGTCCCGGCGGGCACGTACAGGTAGAAGTAGGCGTAGTTGCCGGTGGTGGCGGCGACGCCGGAGCGGCGGCAGTTCTTGTCGAGCTGCCGGGTGTCGGCGCCGGTGCACTCGGGGGCGGTGGGGACGGTCGGTCCGCAGTTGCCGCCGTTGCAGGCGGTCAGCCAGGCGTTGAAGTCGGCGTCGTAGCGGGTGCCGATGGTGGTCTTGAGCAGCGTGCGGGCGCCGTTCCAGTCGCCGGTCCGGTACTTGGCGAGCAGCGCGTCCATGTCGGCGCGGTGCGACTGGAGCATGTAACGGACCGCCAGGTAGCCCCAGTTGTAGATCCGGGTCTGGTCGGCGTTGTCGTAGGTGGTGTCGAACAGGGTGGACAGCGCGTAGGTGTGCTGGCCGGCCTGGGCGATGGCGTCGGTGTACTCGACGTTGCGGTACGAGTAGGACACGTACTCGGCGAAGCCCTCGACCCACCAGACGGTCGGGGTGACCATGCCGGCGTTGAAGTCGCCGTACATGTCGAACCGGCCGTCGAGGTAGTGGGTGTACTCGTGGTTGAGGTTCCAGATCTGGAAGGCGGGGCGGACCCACTCGGCCTCGTAGGCGACGAACCGCGGCTGGTTGCCGGCGGCCGCCGGGTCGCCCTCCAGGTACATGCCGCCGTTGTCGGTGGAGATGCCGAAGATCGCGCCGGCGTAGGTCTGGTAGTCGCTGCTGGAGTGGAAGACGGCGACCTCGATGGTGGAGTTGCCGTCGTTCGCCACCGGCCCGTTGTCCCGCACCACGCCGTGGACGTAGGCGTCCTGGCCGGTCAGGCTGGTGCAGGCGGTGGTGAGCTGGTCGGAGGTCAGGGCCTGGGCGAGGATCCGGATGCTCGGGCTGCAGGTGTAACTGGTCGCCAGCACCGCCGCCTTGAGCCGGGCGGCCAGGTCGCAGGTGCCGTAGTAGGCGCAGTTGGCCTGGTCGTAGCTGTCGGTCATCTCGGCGAGGCCGACCCACAGCGCGGCGGTCCGGCCGGTCATCGCGCTCTGCCCGAGCAGTTTCTTCACCAGCGGGCGGACCTTGGCCTGGAGCGCCGGGTACTGCAGGAAGCGGCCGAGCTCGCGGCCGGCGTTGGAGACCAGGTAGCCGTTGTCGCCACCGAGCAGCGCGTTGTTGTTCGAGGCGAACGCGGCCAGGGTGTCCAGCACGCTCGGGTCGGCCTGCACGGCGGGGAGGAAGTCGCTGTTCTGGTGGCCGCGCCAGAGCACCGTGTAGGTGTTGTTGACCGCGTTCAGCATCCACCAGGAGGCGTTGTAGGAGCTGTTGTAGCCGTTCAGCAGCCGCTTCACGACGTACAGGTAGCGGGCGTTCTCGGCGGCGCTGTCGACCAGGGTGACCGCCTCGGCCAGGGTGGCGCCGTTGGCGTCGGTGACGTCCTGGGAGTGCGGGGCGGCGTAGAACGCGTCCAGGCCGCCGCGGATCGCGGTCTTCAGACCGCTGCCGTACGGGCCGACCACGTCCGGGTTGTACCACTGCACGAAGTAGCCGGCCCGCAGGTAGAGCACGACCTGGGTGGCCGAGGTGGAGTCGTCGCCGGGGTAGCCCGGCGAGAGGTCGCGCAGCGCGTTCGCCACGGTGACCATCTGCGCCTCGTTGAAGGCGAGTTTGGCGTCGTTGCCCTTCAGGTTGAACAGCGTGTTGACGCAGTCCACGGTCGCCGACTTGATCTGGGCGACCAGCGCGCTGCCGGTCTTCCCGGTGAAGTCGCCGGTGTTGCAGGCGGCCGCGGCGGCCAGCGCCCGCGGCCGGGCGGCGCCGGACGCGACGGCGGTGGGTGCGCTGCCGACGACCGGCGGGCGCTTGCTGGCGTCGGCCCGCACGTCGCGGTCCGACTCCTTGCGGCGCTCCGCCGCGATGCTCGAACGCGGCGCGGAATCGGCCGAGTTGACGCGCTTGGCGGGCTGGTCGCCCGGTCGGGCGGCGGCCGCCCGGCTGCCCGGGGCGAACACGCCCAGGAAGCCGAGGGCCAGACAGAGGGAGAGCAGCAGACTCAGCGTTCGCGCGGGTGACGCGAACGGTATCCGGAAGGTTCGCACGTGGGGGCCTCCGGGCCGGTATGACGCCGCGTTGGGGGCACGGCGCAAGGTACGCCGCCGAGATTCCCCCCGACGGCCGTGTGACATGTACAATTGCATACGTCACACGGCGGTGGAAGTCCCTGCCCCCGAATCAACTGACCGGGATAACCCCCGAGTTGACCGCCCGCCGCAGCGGCTGACGCCGGGGCCCACACCCCGCCGGCGTCTCGTCAGTCACTCACGCTCCGCGTGGACCCCCGGCAGCCTTCGGCCGTGAGGCACCCCGCGCCGGGTGCCGCCGGTGCACGCGCCCCACCGCCGCCCGCCGATCCGACGCGATCCGCAAGGCGCGCCCTAACCGCCCAGGCGGGTGGAGAGTTCTGCGAGGTCCGCGGCGAACCACAGTTGGCTGCCGCGGTTGCTCTCCCGGACGAAGTCGCGCAGCGCCGTGGACCGCTCCACGTGGGCGGCGATGTCGCCGACCACCGCGAGTCGCATCCGGTACTGGGCGAACTTCTGCACGATCGCCCCCGCGACGCCGCTGCGCAGCCGGAAGAACTCCTCGCCGAGCCGCTCCACCGGGAGCACCACCCAGTGCGCCCCGAGGTAGCCCGCCTCGCCCAGCAGGTCCAGCGCCTCGCGCTCCCCCGCCACCGGCTCGCCCGCCACGGGGCAGACCAGCACCGGCACCCCCGCCAGCTCCTGCACCGCCATCACTCCACTCCTCCGGTCAAGTCCTCGATCAACGCCAGCAGTTCGCCCACCCGGCGGGGCGCCCCCAGCACCACGAACCGGAGCCCGCCGCGCTCCTCGTCCCGCACGCCCTGCACCCACAGCGGCCGCGGGCCGCCCGACCACGCCCCGGCGGCCGCCAGCACCGCGGTGACCAGCCGGTCCGCCTCCGCCCGGCCCACCCCGTCCAGCTGCACCACCGCCGAGACCTCCGCCCGGGCGACCGGCGCGGCCGGCTCCACCCCGGTGAACGCCTCGACCTCGGCCCGGGCGATCCGGTACTGCTTCCCGATCCGCACGGCCTTCAGCCGCCCGTCCCGCACGTAGCCGCGGACCGTCTTCACGTGGAGGCCGAGCAGCTCGGCCACGTCCTCGACGGAGTAGAACTCCTGCATGGCGCATCCCTAAGAATGTGAGGCGGTCCGGGAGGACCGGGTATGGCTGATGGCGCGTTGCCCTCGATGGCTCGGAAGGAATGGCCGCCCGGTCCTCCGGGACGCTCCGACCACTGATTGAGAACTGCGGTCATCGCTGGTTAGGGACCTGTCGGCGGAGTGT
>NZ_JBFAQR010000013.1:0-124059 GCF_040678815.1 Kitasatospora sp. NPDC049285
CTGTTCGGCGTCGGCCCCGAGACTGCCGGCCAGCTCCTCGCATCCGCCGGGGACAACCCCGAACGGATGCGCTCCGAGAGCGCGTTCGCGCACCTTGCCGGGGTCGCACCGATCCCTGCATCCTCGGGCCGCACCCACCGCCACCGCCTCAACCGAGGCGGCGACCGGGCCGCCAACAACGCCCTGCACACCATCGTGCTGGTCCGCATGCGCTACGACGAGCGCACCCGCGCCTACGTCACCCGTCGCACCAAGGAAGGGCTCTCGAAGAAGGACATCACGCGTTGCCTCAAGCGCTTCGTCGCACGAGAGGTCTACCGCGCGCTCACCAGCACAGCAGCCGCACGAATCACTCGAAACGACCTCGCGCCTGCCGCTTGACGTCTATAGGAGCATCGCCGACGGTCACCCCCCTCCCGCGCGCCGCGCCTGGACCTCACCACCCTCCTTGACTTAGGTTAGCCTCACCTAAGCAACCAAGGAGGCTCCCCGTGCTGCCCGACTCCGCCCGCCGGTCGTCCGCCCCCAGCCCCGCCGAACGCGCCCGCACCCTGCTGGAGTTCGCCTCCTCCGCGGTGCTCGACATCCGCGGCGCCGACCTGGCCGCCCGGCCCGGGCTGCCGCCGCTGGTCGCCTGCGCGCTGCGCCCGGACGGCTCGGTCGCGGTCCTGGTGGAACGCGAGTCCGCGCTGCACCGGATCACCGCCCTGGCCCGCACCCCGCTCACCGCCGAACTCGACTGCGTCGACGTCGCCCCGGTCGCCGTCCCGCACCGCATCCGCGGCCGCCTCCAGGCCCGGGGCATCCTCACCGGCGCCCCCGCCGAGGACCCCGCCGCCCACTTCCGCCGCCACGCCGCCGGCAGCCACGCGCTGCTCCGGCTGGAGCTCGACCACCTGGCGCTGGACGACCTGTGGGGCGCCGAGTGCTGCCTCGACCCGGACGCGCTGGCCGCCGCCGCGCCCGACCCGGTCGCCGCCGAGGAGCCGCCGCTGCTGCAGCACCTCGCCACCGCCCACGCCGACCAGTTGCTGGTGCTCGGCGCGCAGGCCCTCGACCACCGCGCCGGCCCGTCCGGCTGGGACGGGCCCGCCAACCGGCTGCGCGAGGTCCGCCCGATCGCCCTGGACCGCCGCGGACTGCGGCTGCGCCTGCTCGGCACCGACCCCGCCGCACTGCTCGACGCCCGCTTCGACTTCCACCACCCGGTGACCGGGCCGGACGACCTGCCCGAGGCGATGCACCGCCTGTTCGCGCACGCCACCGCCCCGACCGCGCGGCGCCGTACCACCGCGCTCGGCAGCGAGAACTGACGAACCGTCAGGGAACGGCTCACCCCTCCGGGCTGATCACCGAGAAGCGCCCGCCCTCGGCGTCCGCCAGCCGGGCCACCCGCCCGTACGGGGAGTCCGCCGGCACGTCCAGCACCCGGCCGCCCAGGCCCACCGCCCGCTTGACCGCGGCGTCGGTGTCGGCGACCGAGAAGAACACCTCCCAGTGCGAGCCGACCTCCTGCGCGGCGCACAGCGCGGCCACGCTGCGGCCCTCCGAGCGCAGCACCACCCGCTCGTGCTCGTACCGGACCTCGAAATGCGCCGGACCGCGGTCGTCCCAGCGGAACACCTCGCCGTAGAACAACGCGGCGGCGAACGGGTCGGCGGTGCGCAGCTCGATCCAGACCGGCGCGCCGGGGTCGGACGTCCAGGGGTCGGCCGGCCAGGTGTCCGCGCCGGGCTCGCCCTCCCAGATGCCGAAGGTCGCGCCGAACGGGTCGGCGGCCAGCGCCACCCGGCCCGCGTCGAAGGCCAGCGGGCCGACCGCCAGGGTGCCGCCGCGCTCGCGCACGCCGTCCGCGGCCCGGTCGGCGCTCTCGATGCCGAAGTAGGTGGTCCAGGCGACCGGGCGCTGCCAGTCCTCGGAGACCACGCTGAGCCCGGCGACCTCCACGCCGTCGACCACCGCGCGCACGTACGGTCCCCAGCGGTCCGGGCCCGGGACGAACTCCCAGCCCAGCAGCGGACCGTAGAAGCCCTGCGCGGCGTCGAGGTCGCGTGCCATCAGGCTGACCCAGCACGGCACCGCGGGCACGCAGCGCACCTTGGCCGTTCGCTCACCCATCCCGCGGGCTCCTCTCGACAGCTCCACCGGCCGGACGACCGGGCCCGTACCCAGCCTAGGCGGCCGGTCCGGCCGGACCGTGGTGCGCCTCGCGGGCGAATCGCGGTCGGTCACCACCGGTCCACGGCGCGCTGCCTCCGCGCGTGCGGAGTGCGGTGACAGGGTCGGTGCGACGCGTCGGGGGAACGGACCGGGGAAGGAACAGAGGCATGGACAACGGAATGGTGATCGTCGGGGCGAGCCTGGCCGGGGCCAAGGCCGCCGAGGCACTGCGCGACCAGGGCTACCGGGGGCCGGTCACGCTGGTCGGCGACGAGCCGGAGCGCCCGTACGAGCGGCCGCCGCTCTCCAAGGGCTACCTGCTCGGCAAGGACGACCGGGAGAAGATCTTCGTCCACCCCGCCGACTGGTACGCCGCGCACGACGTGACGCTGCGGCTGGGCGCCACGGCCTCCGCGATCGACCCGGACGGGCACACCGTCACCCTCGACGGGGGCGAGCAACTGCCGTTCGACAAGCTGCTGTTGGCCACCGGTTCGGCACCTCGACGGCTGCCCGTGCCGGGCGGCGACGGCGACTTCGTGCAGACCCTGCGGCGGGTCGGCGACAGCGACCGGCTGCGGGCGGCGTTCCGGCCCGGCGCGCGCGTGGTGATCGTCGGCGCGGGCTGGATCGGCCTGGAGACCGCCGCCGCGGCCCGCACCGCCGGCGCGGAGGTGACCGTGCTGGAGGCCGCGGAACTGCCGCTGCTGCGGGTGCTCGGCCGCGAGGTCGCCCAGGTCTTCGCCGACCTGCACCGCGCCCACGGCGTGGACCTGCGCTTCGGCGTCCAGGTCGCGGAGCTGCGCGCGGACGGCGTCCGGCTGGGCGACGGCAGCACCGTCCCGGCCGACACCGTCGTGGTCGGCGTCGGCATCAGCCCGAACACCGCCCTCGCCGAGGCCGCCGGCCTCACTGTGGACAACGGCGTGCGCACCGACGAGCACCTGCGCACGTCGCACCCGGACGTGTTCGCGGCGGGCGATGTGGCAAGCGCTTTCCATCCGCTCTTCGGGAAGCCGATCCGGGTCGAACACTGGGCGAACGCACTCAACCAGCCCGCCGTCGCCGCCGCCTCGATGCTCGGCGGCGACGCCGTCTACGACCGGGTGCCGTACTTCTTCACCGACCAGTACGACCTGGGCATGGAGTACACCGGCTACGCGGAGCCCGGCGGCTACGACCGGGTGGTCTTCCGCGGCGACGTGGCCGGGCGGGAGTTCCTGGCGTTCTGGCTGTCCGGCGGGCGGGTGCTGGCCGGGATGAACGTCAACGTCTGGGACGTCACCGACCCGATCCGCGAGCTGGTCCGCTCCGGGCGGAGCGTGGACCCGGAGCGGCTGGCGGACCCGGCGGTGCCGCTGACCGAGATCTGACGGGGCGTCGACGGCTGCGGCCCCCGGGCGCCTCACATCAGCGGGCGGATCGGGGCCTCGGTCGGCCGCTTGAGTTCGCCGTGCGCCTTGGTGAGCAGTTGCATGGCGAGGTCGTTGAGGGCGCGCGCTCCCGCGACCTCCTCGCCCACCCGCAGCTGCGGGCTGTCGCTGTGGTGCCTGGTGGAGTAGCCGTGCGCACGCACCTCCGTGCCGTCGGCGAGGCGGACCATCGCGGCGGCCCTGGTGCGGTCGCCGTCCTCCTCGAACTCCATCTCGATGTGCCATCCGACCAGCGTCCTCATGGCCGCCACCTCCCGGGTGCGAGCAGGGTGTTCGGGACCGGTCCTTCCAGGGTGCGACGCCCGGGCCGCCGGGGCCAGCGCGGGGCGCGCCGGAGCCGGCGCAGGAGCGTGCCGGGACCGGCGCTTGGGCGTGCCGCTCAGTGCTGGGCCGGGACGGTGACCAGGACGGTCCGCCCGTTCTGGGCCTGGCCGGACAGCACGCGGACCTCGAAGTGGTCGATGGCGGACGGGGCGAGCCCGGTGCCGCCGGAGGTGCTCAGCTCGGCGCTGCCCGCGTAGCCGGCCGCCGGGACCTGCCAGCTGGTGACGGTCTGCCGCGCGCCGTCGGCCGCGACGGCGACCAGGTCGCAGGTCTGCGGGCCCTGCAGGTGCGCCAGGTCGAGGCTGATCCGGCTGCCCCAGGTCACGGGGGTGACGCCGATCTTCGCGGACACCCCGGTGGCCGGGTCGGTGGCACTGAACTGCTCGGCGGCGGCAGCGACTTGGCTGCCCTGGGTGAGCGCCCAGGTGGCCGCGGGCCCACCGACCGCGAGGATCGCCGCGACCGCGACCAGCACCAGCCGACGCACCCGGCCGCGCCGCCGCTCGCCGGAGACCTCGGCCAGCAGCCGCGGCAGCAGCTCCGCCGGGGGCTCGACCTGGTCCGCCAACTCCGGCGCGGCGTCCCGTAGTTCTCCCAGCAGTCCGGCCGTCCCGGCGAGCCGCTCGGCGTCGAGCGCGCAGCGCGGGCAGTCGGCCAGGTGGGCGGCGAACCGCTCCCGCCGGTCGGGGTCGAGCACGCCGAGGACGTACGCGGCGACGTCCGAGTGCGGCGGATCGGTGCGCTCGGGCCGGTCCGCGTCGCCCCGGTGCTCGGGCCGGTCGGGGTAGTCGTCGTGGTCGGGGTAGTCGTCGTGGTCGGGGTAGTCGTCGTGGTCGCGGCGGCTGTGCCGGTCGCGGGGGTCGTCGTGGTCGCGGCGGTCGTCGTGGGGGGTGGTCATGGTGTCACTCCCCGTTCCTCCAGGGCGAGCCGGAGGGCTCGCAGGGCGTAGTAGAGCCGGGAGCGGACGGTGCCGGCCGGGATGCCGAGGACGACGGCGGCCTCGGCGGCGGTCCGTCCGCGCAGGTAGGTCTCGGCGATCGCCGCGCGGTGCGGCGGGGAGAGCGCGCCGAGTGCGTCGGCGACGGTCATCAGCCGCAGGGTGCGGTCGAGTTGCTCCTCGGCGCCGAGGTCCACGGCGGGCAGTCGGTCGAGCTCCTCGGCGGGGACCTCGCGGGGGCGGGCGGCGCGGCTGCGGTGTTCGTCGATGACGATCCGCCGGGCGACGGTGACCAGCCAGGGCCGCAGGCTGTGGGGGTCGGGGTCGAGCCGGTCCAGGTGCCGCCAGGCGCGGACCAGGGTCTCCTGGACCACGTCCTCGGCCCGCTGCCGGTCGCCGCCGACCAGGTGCAGCACCAGCCCGTACAGCGGACCGGCGTGCTCCCGGTACAGCGCCCGCATCAGCTCGTCCTCGGCCGGCTGACCGCCGCTCGCGGGCCGCGTCGTCCGGTCCTCGACGGTACGGGCCGGCGGCCGGTCGGCGCGGGAGTCCGGGGCCCGCGGGCCGGCGGGAGGGGGGCCGCCGTGGTGACCGGTGGCGCGGGGGTGCTCGGCCACGGCGCCATCCTCGCGCGTGCGCCCCGCCGGGGCGATCGGGCGCGTCGGACGGTGGCCGCGGGCCGTCCCCGGACCCTCAAGTCCGGGGTGGCTCGTGTCGATAACCGTGGCGGGGGTGCGGCTCGGGCGCCCGCGCCGCACCCCTTCGGCCCGCCAGTCCACGACGGCCTCAGTAGCCGTACCCGCCACCGGTGGACGGGCTGCTCGGCGTGGACGGGGTCGTCGGCGTGGACGGGGTCGTCGGCGTGGACGGGGTCGACGGGCTCGCGCCGCCGGGCATCGCCTTGGCGCCGGTCGGGGTGGCTGCCCACCAGGTGCCCTGGACGCCCTGGCCCTTGGTGTCGCCGGGCTTGGTGTCGGGCGCGTAGCGGTACAACGGCCAGCCGTTCAGCGTCAGTTGGTGGCTGCCGTCGGCGCGGGTGACGGTGGAGACGAGCTTGGCGTCGATGCCCTTGAGCTGGCTGGTGTCGCCACCGGCCAGGGCGGGCGGCCAGGTGGTGGCGCAGGCGCCGGTGCAGTGCGAGGCCGAGGGGCTGGCGGTGTCCTGGTCGAAGCGGTAGAGCGTGAACCCCTGGCCGTCGGTGACCAGGGTGCCGAGGGTGGCGTTCTGCTCGGTCATCAGGGCCGCCCCGCCCGCGGAGGGGCTGGCGGGGGCGCTGGACGCGGGCGACTTGGCGGAGTTGGAGGAGTAGCCGCCGGAGCCGCACCCGGCGACCAGGGCCGCGGCGGCGAGGGCGCCTGCGGCGAGGAGGGTGGCACGTCGGCTGGTGTAGGTCATGGCGGTTCCCGGGACGGTGTCGGACGGCCGTTCGGCCGGTTCACCCGGGAGTACGCACGGCGCGGCGCGGGTGTTCAGCGGCTCCGGCGGATGGAATAGTCCCGGTGGCGGCGGGGTTGTGCCGGGCGTGGGTCCGGGTAGGGACCCGGACGGTTTCGAATCCGACTGCGGAAGGCAGGTGGCGAGATGAGCACGGTGGAATTGACCAAGGAGAACTTCGACGAGGTGGTCCAGGGTGAGGACGGGAAGGCCTTCGTCCTGATCGACTTCTGGGCGGCCTGGTGCGGCCCGTGCCGTCAGTTCGCGCCGGTCTTCGAGCGCGCGTCGGACAAGCACGGCGACCTCACCTTCGCGAAGGTCGACACCGAGGCGCAGCAGGAGCTGGCGGCGGCGTTCGACATCCGGTCGATTCCGACGCTGGCGATCATCCGCGAGGGCGTGTTGGTGTTCGCCCAGCCGGGTGCGCTGCCGGAGGCCGCACTGGAGGATCTGATCGGCCAGGCCCGGAAGTTGGACATGGCCGAGGTGCACGCCGGGGTGGCGGCGCAGAAGGCCGGTCAGAACTGAGCCGCAGCCTGCGGTCGTTGACGCGGAAGGGGTACCGGGAAGGCTCCCGGTACCCCTTCCGCGTTCCTGTTGTCGCGGCCCCGCCCGCCCCGCGCGTGCGTTTCGGGCGTGCGCGTGCGTTCGGGCCCGTCGACCGGCTCTCACCGGTGGACGGGCCCGAACGGGTGTGGTGCGACGGTCAGTTGAGGGTGGCGGTCATCTCCCACTGGAGCAGCTCGGCACCCTCCGGTCCGGCGGTGACCCGCTGGCCCTCGGCACCGGTGATGCGCAGCGCGTCGCCCTCGTGGAGCAGGCCGGCGCCTTCGACGGCGGCCTCGCCGCGGGCCACGAAGAGGTGGACGAACGGCGCGGTGGCGAGCTCCAGGGTCTCGCCGGGGCGCACCCGGGAGACGTGCATCGCGGCGTGCTTCTGCCGGATGCCGATCGCCCGCTGGTTGGCGTGCTTGGCCATGCCGGACGCCAGGGTGGTCCAACCGCCGCGGGCGAGCTGGTCGTTGATGTCCAGCTGCTCGTAGCCGGGGACGATTCCGGCGGCGTCCGGGATGGTCCACATCTGGATGAAGCGGACCGGGTCGCGGTGCTCGGGCTCGCCGGTGAGCGTCCAGGAGTCGTTCTTCTCGCTGTGCAGGATGCCGGTGCCGGCGCTCATCCGCTGGGCCAGGCCCGGGTAGATGACGCCGTTGTGGCCCTCGGAGTCCTGGTGGACCAGGCCGCCGTCCAGCACCCAGGTGATGATCTCCATGTCCTGGTGCGGGTGGGTGTCGAAGCCGGTGCCCGGGGCGACGATGTCGTCGTTGGAGACCAACAGGACGCCGAAGTGGGTGTTGGCCGGGTCCCAGTGCCGGGAGAACGAGAAGGAGTGCTTGGAGTCCAGCCACCCGGCCTGGGTGTGGAAGCGGTCCTCGGCTCGGCGCAGGTCGATCGTGGATGCCATCGGGTCCTCCTTCTCGGGTCTTTGTTGAATCATAAACCATCCCGGGTCGGCGAACATTCCGGCGCGGTGCCGTGCAGCTGTCAGACCCCCGGAGCACACTGTCGCGAGACCGCGCACAACCGACTCCGGATGGTTCGCCATGACTGACGTACGGGATGTCCTGCTGGCCGTGGGCACGCAGAAGGGCCTCTTCCTCGGCCGGAGTTCGGACCGGCGGAGCTGGGAGTTCAGCGGCCCGCACTTCCAGATGAACGCGATCTACTCGGTGGCGGTCGACAAGCGCGGCGGCCGCACCCGGCTGCTGGTGGGCGCCGATTCCAGCCACTGGGGGCCGTCGGTCTGGTGGTCGGACGACCTCGGCGCGAGCTGGCAGGAGCCGGAGCAGCCGGCCGTCCGCTTCCCCGAGCGGACCGGCGCCTCGCTGGAGCGGGTCTGGCAGCTCTGCCCGGCGGGCGAGGAGGCGCCCGGGGTGGTCTACGCGGGCACCGAGCCCGCCGCCCTGTTCCGCTCCACCGACGGCGGCGAGCGCTTCACCCTGGTCGACGCGCTCTGGGACCACCCGCAGCGCGAGCACTGGGGCGCCGGCTTCGGCGGGCAGGGCATGCACACCGTCCTCACCGACCCGCGCGACGCGGACACCGTCACCGTCGCGGTCTCCTCCGGCGGCGTCTACCGCACCACCGACGGGGGCCGCAGCTGGGAGCCGTCCAACGCCGGGATCCGCGCGGACTTCCTGCCCGAGCGGTTCCCCGAGTTCGGCCAGTGCGTGCACAAGATGGCCCGCGACGCGGGCGACCCGGACCGGATCTACCTGCAGAACCACGGCGGCGTCTACCGCAGCGACGACGCCGGCCGCACCTGGAAGTCCATCGCCGGCGACCTCCCCGCCGACTTCGGCTTCGGCGTGGCGGCCCACCCGCACACCCCCGGCACCGCCTACCTCTTCCCGCTCGACGCCGACTACGCCCGCCTCCCGGTCGACCGCCGCTGCCGGGTCTTCCGCACCACCGACGCCGGCGAGACCTGGCAGCCGCTGGCCACCGGACTGCCGGTGGAGCAGCACTACGGCGTGGTGCTGCGCGACGCGCTCTGCACCGACGACGCCGACCCGGCCGGCGTGTACTTCGGCAACCGCAACGGCGAGGTGTACGGCTCCCCGGACGGCGGCGAGCACTGGTCCCTGCTCACCTCGCACCTCCCGGACGTCCTGTGCGTCCGGGCCGCGGCGCTCTGACGCTCCCCGCGCGGGGCCGCGCGGCGGTCAGGCGTCGGTGGCGCGCAGGCGGTCGCTGACGGTGCCGAGGCTCTCGGCCAGGGCGGCGAGCTGCGCGGGGCTGAGGACGTCGATCAGCGCCTCGCGGACGGCCGCGACGTGGCCGGGGGCGGCGGCGCGCAGGACCTGCCAGCCCTCCTCGGTGATCTCGGCGAAGACGCCGCGGACGTCGCTGGGACAGGAGCGGCGGCCGACCAGGCCGGCCTTCTCCAGCTGGGTGACCTGGTAGGTCAGGCCGCTCTTGGAGGTGATCAGCCGGTCGGCCAGGTCGGTCATCCGCAGCGACCCGCCGGGCGCGGCGGAGAGCTGCACCAGGATCTCGTACTGGGTGTGGGAGAGGCCCGCGTCGTCCTTGAGCTGGCGCTCCAGGCGACGGGCGACCAGGTTGGTGGCCGCGACGAAGCCCCGCCAGGCGGCCATCTCGGTCTCGTTGAGCCAGCGCGGTTGGTCCGTGGGCCGTTCGTCCATACCCGCATCCTACTCTTGTTGTTCAAATTCGAACTCGGGTGTACCGTCGAAAGCACGAGGTTCAAATTTGAACTATGGGAGATGGACGATGAGCACCGCCAGCACCGAGCGCATGCCCGCGCTCTACCTCTCGCACGGCGCCCCGCCGCTCGCCGACGACCCGATCTGGCCCGGCGAGCTCGCCGCCTGGTCCGCCGACCTGCCCCGCCCGAAGGCCGTCCTGATGGTCTCCGCGCACTGGGAGGAGGCCCCGCTGGCCATCGGCGCCACCGCCGCGGTGCCGCTGGTCTACGACTTCTGGGGCTTCCCCGAGCACTACTACCAGGTCCGCTACGCCGCCCCCGGAGCGCCCGAACTCGCCGAGTCCGTCCGCAAGTTGCTGCGCGGCCCCGGCACCCCGGTGCAGGACGTCCCGGACCGCGGCCTGGACCACGGCGCGTACGTCCCGCTGGTGGAGATGTACCCCGACGCGGACATCCCGGTGCTGCAGATCTCGCTGCCCACCCTGGACCCGCAGAAGCTGCTGGAGATCGGCCGCAAGCTCGCGCCGCTGCGCGACGAGGGCGTGCTGATCGTCGGCTCCGGCTTCTTCACCCACAACCTGCGCGCCCTCTCGCCCGACGGCCGTGTGACGTCCGTCATGGCCGAGTTCGACGACTGGGGCCGCCGCGCCCTGGAGGCCCGCGACCTGGACGCGCTGCTCGACTTCGAGACCAAGGCCCCGGCCGGCCGGCTCGCCCACCCGCGCACCGAGCACTTCGCCCCGCTCTTCGTCACCCTCGGCGCCGGCGAGGCCGACCTCGGCGCGCAGCGCAGCGTCATCGACGGCTTCTGGATGGGCCTGGCCAAGCGCTCCGTCCAGCTCGGCTGACGTCACACCCGGGCCTTGTGGGGGGGGGTCGACCGGACGTGGGGGGGTTCCCGAGGGGGGAACGCACCTCAGGAGACTCTTCATGGCTGCTTCCGGCCGCGACAACCACCGCTCCCACGAACGGAGTTCGAAGCAGGACCGGCGCGCCCGGCTGGCCGCCGAGCGGGCCGCCGAGGCCCGCCGGGAACGGCGCCGGCGGATCGCGCTCCGGGGCGGACTCGGCGCGGCGGCACTGGCGCTGTTCGGCGGGGTGACCGCGATGGCGGTGACCACCACCCACTCCGGCTCCTCCCCCGCCGCTGCCGCGATCCCCGCCCAACCGCGCACCACCGCCGACGGGCGGACCACCGCCCCGCCGTGGGACGCCCCGAGCGGCGCCGCCGCCGCGGCCGCAGTCCGACAGGCCGGACTGCCGATGCTCACCGCCGAGGGCACCGCCCTGCACCTGCACGCCCACCTCGACGTGTACGTGAACGGGCAGGCGGTGCCGGTCCCCGCCGACCTCGGCATCGACGAACAGGCCGGGCAGGTCAGCCCGTTGCACACCCACGACGGGAGCGGCGTGATCCACGTCGAGTCGCCCGTCCAGGCGGACTTCACCCTCGGCCAGTTCCTCACCGAGTGGCAGGTCTCCACCTCCGCCGACCACCTCGGCGGGCTGCGCACGGACGCCGACCACACCCTCACCGCGTACGTCAACGGCCAGGCGGTGAGCGGCGATCCGGCCGCGATCACGCTGCACGCGCACGACGAGATCGCCCTGGTGTACGGCACCGCGGCCGACAACGCGCGGGTGAGCGTGCCGGGTTCGTACGCCTTCCCGAGCGGGATGTGAGCGGGCGGGTGGACTGCCGCTGACCGAACGGCGGTTCAGTAGCCGCAGGTGAACCGTTCGCCGTGGTGGCTGGGTTGCTCGAGTTCGTCGACCAGCGCGGTGGCGAAGTCGGGGAGGGAGATGCTGCTCAACCCGTCCGGGGTGGTCACCAACTCGTCGGTGGCGGTGCGGTAGTGGCCGGTGCGCTCGCCGGGGAGCAGGCTCTGCGGCGGGCTGAGCACCGTCCAGTCCAGGTCGGCGACGGTCCGCAGGTAGTCCAGCGCGCGGCCGTGCGCGCGCATCACCTCCAGGGTGCGGGGTGCCAGCGCCGGGTCGTCCCAGAGCAGCACGCCCGGCCGGACCTCGAGCCCGCCCGCCCCGCCGACCACCAGCAGCCGCGGTGCGGCGTCGGCGAGTCGGCGCAGGCCGGCGACCAGCGCGTGGGCCGCCGGTTCGATCAGCCGCCCACGTCCGGGGCCGTCACCGCCGCCGACCGCGCTGACCACGGCCTGTTCCTGCGCCGCCGCCCGGGCCACGTCCGCCGGGTCGAGCACGTCCGCCCGCACCACCCTGATCGCCAGCCCCTGGTACTCCTCCGGCCGCCGCACCACCGCCGTCACCCGGTGCCCCCGCGCCAGCGCCTCGGTCACCACGCACCGGCCGATCCCGCCGTTCGCCCCGATGACCGCGACCCGCATCCCTAGCCGCCTTCACTCTCCGTCAGCGCTGCCGCACCATCAGTACCACGCCCGCCGCCACCGGTCGGGGACCCGGCGGTGCGACGCCGGTCAGGCGGGTTCGGGCGCGGCGGCAGGGACGGCGGGCGGCGCGGTCGCGGGTGCGAGCGGCACGGTTACGGGCGCGGGCGCGGGGTCGAACGCGGACTCCGGTGCGAAGAGGTAGCCGCGGAACCAGGTGGGGAAGGCGCGGCGCAGCGCGGTGGGGCCGTCGAGGCGGGCGGCTCCGGTGCGCAGCACGGCGCCCCAGGGCAACTCGCCCAGCCACCAGCGGGTGAAGGCGTCGAGGTCGGCGCGGATCCGGAGGTCGACGGAGAGGCCGAGGTCCTCGGTGCACAGGACGGGGTCGACCGCCGTCAGGTGCAGGAAGAACCGCTCCGGCACCGCCTCCGGGAAGTGCAGTTCGACCACGGTGCGGCCGGCGGGGAGGCGGTCGTGGTGGAGGCGGCGGCGCATGTCCCAGGTGAGCGCCTGCGGGTCGAGGTGGCCGGGCTGCAGTCCGCGGCGGTCCCATCCGCCCGCCCAGGCGCCGAGTTCGGCGATGACGAGCTCTCCGGCGAGGAGGTGCTGCGCGGGATCATCGAGGGCCGCATCCCGGCGCCGCCGATCGCCGGCACCCTGAGCTTCCGGCTGGTGGAGGCCGGCCCGGGCACGGCGGTGTTCGAGGGCGAGACCGGCGAGCACCTGTACAACCCGCTGGGCAGCGTGCACGGCGGCTACCTCGCCACCCTGCTGGACTCCGCGCTGGGCAGCGCCGTGATGAGCCGCCTCCCGGCCGGCACCGGCTACACCACCACCCAGCTCAACATCCATCTGGTCCGGCCGGTCTTCGCCGACACCGGCCTGCTGCGCTGCGAGGGCACCGCCCTCCACGTGGGCCGCACCGTCGCCACCGCCGAGGCCCGGGTGATCGGCGAGAACGGCAAGCTCTACGCCCACGGCACCACCACCTGCGCGGTCTTCCCCCTCTGACCCCGCCGCCGCCCGCCTCCCCTCGTCCCTTCCGGTGACGACCGTCACGCGGGTGTCGAGGGGCTCGCGTCGGGCGGGCGGGCAGGGTAGGACTGGGGTACCGGTCGCGGGAAAGGGTGGCGGATGGACGGGTTGGCGCGGGACCTGCTGGCGGAGGGGGCCGAACTCGACTCCCTGGTGGCCGGGTTGGATGCGGCGGGGCTGGCCACGGCGACGCCCGCGGCGGGCTGGACGGTGGCGCACCAACTCTCGCACCTGGCCTGGACCGACCGCTGGACGCTGCTCTCGGCCCGCGACCCGGAGGGCTTCGCGGCGGCGCTGGCCCGCGAGTTCGAGCACGGGATGTCGGCGGTGGACGAGGGCGCGGCGGAGGGCGCCGGGGAGGAGCCCGCCGCGCTGCTCGGGCGCTGGCGCGAAGGCCGCACGGAGGTGGCGCAGGCGCTCGCCGCGGTCCCGGACGAGGTGCGGCTGCCGTGGTTCGGCCCGCCGATGAAGGCCCGTTCGATGCTGACGGCCCGTCTGATGGAGACCTGGGCGCACGGCCAGGACGTGGCCGACGCGCTCGGCGCCGACCGCGTCCCCACCGACCGGCTGCGGCACATCGCCCACCTGGGCATCCGCACCGTCGGCTTCGCCTTCGCCGCGCACGGGCTGGCCACCCCGACCGCCCCGTTCCGCGTCGAACTGCTTTCCCCCGGAGGCGAGTTGTGGACCTGGGGCCCGGACGACGCCACCGACCGGGTGACCGGCCCCGCCCTCGACTTCTGCCTCCTGGTCACCCAACGCCGCCACCGCGACGACCTCGCCCTCACCGCCGAGGGCCCCGCCGCCCGCACCTGGCTCCCGATCGCCCAGGCCTTCGCCGGCCCTCCCGGCCCGGGCCGCCCACCACAGGGCTGACCCGACGCCGCCCGACCAACCGTCAGCGGACCTTCGCGCAAGCCCGTCGGGGGGGCGGTCAGAAGCCGATGCGCAGGGGGCTGATGCGGGTGGCGATGAGGTTGGTGGCGCCGTGGGTGCGTTCGACGGTGCCGTGGATGAGGAGGCCTGCGCGTTCCAGGACGGTGCGGCGGTGGGCCTGCCAGACCGGGCGGTTGCAGATGACGTTGATCAGGCCGGTCTCGTCCTCCAGGCTGAGGAAGAGGACGCCGCCGGCGGTGGGCGGGCGTTGGCGGTGGGTGACCAGGGCGCCGACCACGACGGAGGTGCCGGGCGGGACGTCCTGGAGTTCGGCGGCGGTGACGGCGCCGCCGTGGCGCAGGGCCGCGCGCAGGTGCTGGACGGGGTGGGTGGTGGCGGAGCTGCCGGTGGCCCAGAGGTCGGCGATGGTCTCCTCGACGGGGGTCATCGGCGGCAGCGGCGGGGCGTCCGCGCCGGGGACGGTGCCGGGCAGCGAGTTCGGGTCGACCGCGGCGAACATGCCCGCCGACCAGAGGGCCTGACGGCGGCCCAGGCCGAAGCAGGAGAACGCGCCGGCGGTGGCGAGCGCCTCCAGCACGGGCCGGGCCAGGCCGGTGCGGCGGGCGAAGTCCTCCAGGTCGGCGTAGGGGCGTCCGGCGACGATGGTCTCGGCCTGGGGTTGGCCGAGGCCGCGCACCGAGGTGAGCCCGAGCCGGATCGCGGCCTGCGGCGTGCCGGCGGTGAGCGGGTGCCGGAAGGAGGGGTGGAAGGGCGGTTCCAGGGTGGGCCCGGGGGCGCTGACCGCGACGTCGACGGCGCGCACCCGCACGCCGTGCCGCCGGACGTCGGTGATCAGGCTGAGCGGCGAGTAGAAGCCCATCGGCTGGTTGGCGAGCAGGGCGCAGGTGAAGGCCGCCGGGTGGTGGTACTTGAGCCAGGAGCTGGCCCACACCAGGTAGGCGAAGCTGATCGCGTGGGACTCCGGGAAGCCGTAGTTGGAGAAGGCCTCGATCTTGGTGTAGACGTCCTCGGCGACCTCGGGCGGGATGCCGCGCTCGGCCATCCCCTCCAGCAGCCGGGTGCGCAGTTCGGCGACCCGTTCCAGGGAGCGTTTGGCGCCCATCGCCTGGCGCAGCCGGTCGCTCTCGTCGGGGCTGAACCCGGCGCAGTCGATGGCGAGTTGCATCATCTGCTCCTGGAACAGCGGGACCCCGAGGGTCTTGGCGAGGGCGCGCCGCATCGTCTCGTGCGGGATGTCGACGGGTTCGACGCCGGCCCGGCGGCGCAGGTAGGGGTGGACCGAGCCGCCCTGGATCGGGCCGGGCCGGATCAGTGCGACCTCGACCACCAGGTCGTAGAACTTCTCCGGCTTCAGCCGGGGCAGGGTGGCCATCTGGGCCCGCGACTCGATCTGGAACACGCCGACGGTGTCGGCCCGTTGGAGCATCTGGTAGACCTGCGGATCGTGCTGGGGGATGGACGCGAGGTCGATCCGCCGCCCGTAGTGCCGCTCGATCAGGTCGCAGGTGTCGTGCAGGGCGGCGAGCATGCCGAGGCCGAGCAGGTCGATCTTGACCAGTCCGGCGCCGGCCGTGGAGTCCTTGTCCCACTGCAGCACGGACCGGCCCGGCATCCGGGCCCACTCGGTGGGGCAGATCTGGCCGACCGGCTCCCGGGTGAGCACCATGCCGCCCGAGTGGATGCCCAAGTGCCTCGGCAGGCCGTGGAGTTGGCTGCCGATGTCGACGACGTCAGCGGGGATGACGGCGTCGTCCCGGACGGTGCCGTGGAACTCCACCTGGCGGGTGAAGGCGTCGACCTGCTCGGCCGGGTAGCCGAGCGCCCGGGCGGCGTCGCGCAGGGCGAGCCGCGGCCGGTAGGTGATCACGTTGGCGACCTGGGCGGCGTGGCCGCGGCCGTAGCGGCCGTAGACGTACTGGATGACCTCCTCGCGGCGGCGGTTCTCGATGTCCAGGTCGATGTCGGGCGGGCCGTCCCGGGCCACGCTGAGGAAGCGTTCGAACAGCAGGCCGTAGGCGATCGGGTCGACGGCGGTGATGCCGAGGGCGTAGCAGACCGCGGAGTTGGCGGCCGAGCCGCGGCCCTGGCACCAGATGTCCTCGCGGCGGCAGAAGTCGACGATGTCGTGGACGATCAGGAAGTACCCGGCCAGGTCGCGGGTCTCGATCACGTCGAGTTCGCGGGCGAGTTGGCGGCGGGCGTCCTCGTTGTCGGCGCCGAAGCGCAGCGGTCCGGCCGCGGCGACCAGGGCGCGCAGGTGGCTGGTCTCGGTGTGGCCCTCGGGGACGGGGTAGCCGGGCAGTTGCGGGTCGAGCTTGGCGAAGTCGAAGGCGCAGGCCCGGCCCAGTTCGGCGGTGGCCTGCCGGACGCCGGGGAAGCGCCGCAGCCGCTGGGCCATCTCCCGGCCGGAGCGCAGGTGCGCGGTGCCGGACGCCATCGTGTACGGGGCGGCCTGTTCCAGGGTGCGGCGTTCGTGCAGCGCGGCCAGGGTCTGCGCCAGCCTGCCCTGGGCGGGTGCGGCGTGGTGGACGTTGTTGCTGGCCACCGTCGGCAGCCCGGTGCGCTCCGCCAGCGCGGCCAGCCGGTCGTTGCGCAGGTCGTCGCCGGGCAACCGGTGGTCGATCAGCTCGACGTACACGTTCTCCGCGCCGAACGCCTCGGTGAGGGTGCGCAGTTCGCGTTCCGCCGCGTCCTCCCCGGCGGTCGCCAGGGCGTGCCGGACCCGGCCGCGGCGGCAGCCGGAGAGCACCGCCCAGTGGCCCTCGTGCGCCTCGGCGAGTTCGGCGAAGTCGTACGTCGGGTTGTTCTTGGCGCCGCCGCGCAGTTGGGCGGCGCTGATCGCCGCCGACAGCCGCCGGTAGCCCTCCGGGTCGCGGGCCAGCACCAGCAGGTGGTCGTCCGCGGCGACGCTGAGCTCCGCGCCGAAGACCGTGCCGATCCCGGCGCGCCGCGCCGCCTCGGCCAGCCGGACCACCCCGTAGAACCCGTCGTGGTCGGTGAGCGCCAGCGTCTCGACGCCCAACCGCACGGCCTCGTCGACCAGTTGCTCCGGGTCGCTGGCGCCGTCCAGGAAGCTGAACGCCGAGTGGACGTGCAACTCCGCCCAGGGGACGGCGTCCTGGGGCCTGGGCTGCGGCTGCCGTTCCGCCGGCGGGTGCGGCTGCGCGGGCCCGTCCGGGGTGCGGATGCCGGACATCCGGCGCTGCAACTCGGTCCAGGGGAGCGAGGGGTGGCTGGTGAATCCCATCGCGGGTGGTGCTCCGGTCTCGGGGTGGCTGATGGTGCCGGCGCTCCCCCCCGGGGCACCGCTTGCTGACTGACGTGCCGTCAGTTCCGTCGGCTGGCTTCAGTCATAGGCCCCCTCCACGTACCAGCGGCCGCCCTCCACGGTGAGCAGCAGGGCGCGGCCGCCGTCGACCGCGACCTGGATCCTGGCCCGGCGGCGGGCGGTGCGCTGGTCCCACCAGCGTTCGACGGCGGGCCACGGGCCGGTCCAGCCGATCACCGTCAGGGTGCGGCCGTGCAGTTCGACCAGGTGCGGCGCGGCGGACACCTCGGCCCGGCCGTCCACGGTGACCGGCTGCCCGTCGCGGTCCAGGACCGTCACCTGCACCGGGGCGGGCGGCACCACGGACGGCGCCGGGTCCTGCAGCCGGCCGGGCCAGGACGCGTCCGGCGCCGTCGTCCCGCCCGCACCGGTGGCGGACTCGTCCCACGGCAGGCGGACCTGCTGCTCGTCCGGGCCGCGCCCGCCGGCCGGTTCGCCGCGCCGCAGCCCGGCGTAGCCGAGCAGCGACTGCACCCGGGCCACCGCGCGCTCCACCCGGTCCTCCGCGACCGCCTCGCCCCAGAGCGCCAACTGCCGCCCCCGGTCCGGGAACAGGCCGTCCGGGACGAGCCGCAGCACGGTGAAGCCGCCGTCCGCGTCGGTGAACGTCCCCGCGGACTGCCAGGCGCCCAGCTGCCAGCGCACCCGCTCCGCCAGCGCCGCCGCCGACAGCCGCCCCTCGTGCTGCCACAGCCGGGCCGCGGAGCGCCCGCTGACGCAGGCCACCTCCACCGACACCCGCTGGCAGGCCAGGCCGACCCCGGCCAGCCGGGCGTGCAGCTGCTCCGCCAGGGTCCGGCCGACGAACACCAGCGGCTCCGCCAGCTCCTCCGGCGGGTCGAAGACCTGCTCGACCCCGAGGTCCAGCCCCTGGTCCTTGGGGGCGAGCGGACGGGGGTCCAGGCCGCGGGACTGCCGGTGCGCGGCGGTGCCGCCCGGGCCGAACCGGTTGGCCACCGCGTCCGCGGACAGCGCCGCGAACGCCCCGACCGTGTCGATGCCCAGCCGGTGCAGCAGCTCCGCCAACTCCAGGTCGCCCAGCGCCGACACCGGGTACGGCGCCAGGAACTCCGGCGTCCGCCCGGCCGGCACCACCGACTCGACCCGGGCCGCCAGCACCGCGGCGAACAGGCCGTCGGCGATCCCCACCAGCCCGCGGGGCGGCGCGGCCGGCGGCGAACTCGCTTCCGGATATGGCACGTTGATGCCCGGCGGTGCGGCAGGCGGCTCGGCGGGCAGCGGTGCGGCGGGAGTGCCCGGGTCGGGCCGGGAGGTGCCGTCGACCACCGTGAGGGGCGGGGTGCGATCGCCTTCCGGGTCCGTGAACACCTCGCCGACCCAGGCCGGTTCGGCGTCCTCGCCGGTCAGTTCGTCGGCGGGCTGCTCCGCGGGGGCGGGCGCGGTGACCGGCCAGGTCAGGGCGAGCACGGCGGCCACCGCGTCCTGGATCTGCCCGGCCAGCGACTCCTCGCCGCCGAAGTAACGGGCCGGGCCCTTCACCGGGATCGCGCACAGCCCCGGCCGCAGCACCTCCACCCGCGGGGTGAACGCCTCCACCGCCGCGACCACCGGTTCGAACCGCCGCGCCTCCGCCTCCTCGTCGCGGTCCCGCAGCCGCAGCTCCGGGCAGTACCGCTGCGCCAGCCGCAACGGCATGCCGCGCCGGACCCCGGCCGCCCGCGCCGCGTCCGAGGACGCCAGCACCCGGCCGTCCGCCACCACCGCGACCGCGGTCACGTCCCCGCCCGCGGGCGCGGTCGCCACCAGCGGCCAGTCCGGACACCACACCACCAGCACCCGCTGCGCCGTCGCCCCCGGCCCCGCGGCCTCCCCGTCGCGCGACGTCCCCCACAGCGGACCCGCGCCGTCGCGGCTCCAGGGCTTCGGCGGCTTGGGGATCGGAGAGGAGTGTTTCATCAGCTGAGGAGACCGGGATCGGTGGCGGGGCGGACGGGGTGGACGGGGTGGACGGGGTCGAGGGGACCGGGGCGATCGCTCCCGCCACTGCGCGAGGTCGACGACGGCGGCCCCGTCACCGGGCGGCGGCCCGGGTTCGGCCTGACGCCTCGTCGAACCGGTGGCCGGTTCCGGGCCGGCGGGCATGTCAGACCGCCGCCAGGGTCGGGCGGGTGAGGGGGAGGGGGGTTTCGGTGGCGTCGACGGGGCGGGCGGTGCCGTGCTCGTCGGGGAGCCAGAGGTGCGCGGTGCGGGGGCGGGTGGCGGTGCCGCGGCCTTCGGCGACGGCCTCGACCTGGCGGCCGCGCAGTTGGCCGTGCCCGTCGCCGAGGCCGAACCATCGGCCGGTCCGGACGCTCAGGCGCTGCGTCGCACCGGGCCACGGCCCGGCGACCAGCAGCGCGCAGCGGCCGCGGCGCAGGACCGCGGCGAGGCGGGCGGCGAGGGCCGGGGCGACCGGTCCGGTGGGGCGCAGCAGGATCAGGCCGACCGCGCCGGCCAGCGCGGCGACCACCTCGGGCCAGTGCTGCCCGGGGTGGTCGGCGAGCAGCAGGCGGCGCAGGTCGTAGCCGTAGCCGGCCGCGGCGGCCAGGCCGAGTTCGGGCAGTCCGACGGCGGCGGCCCAGCGGCTCGCACCCTGGTGCTCGGGTTCGGTGAACGCGCCGGCGCCGAGGGCGAGCAGCAGTCCGGTGTCGCCGGTGACCGAGACGGCGGTGCCGGGGCGCAGCCCGCCGCCGGGCAGCAGCGGTGCCAGGGCGGGCAGCACGGGCAGCAGCTCCGGCTCGGTCGACGGCGCCGAGGGCTGCGGCGACGACGGCGTCGCGGCGGCCTTCCACCCGGGCAGGGCGGAGACGTTCGGCCGCAGCGGAACCACCGTTCGACCGTCGACTCCGTTACCCACCGTCACGGGGGCAAGCGTTCGAACACGAGCCGCCGGGCGGGCGGGCGCGGCCGGGGCGAAACCGCCGGTCCCGGACAGGTCGAGCGAATCAGGTTCGAACATTTGCACGACTCCAGCATCGAACACTCGTTCGCAAATATTCAAGTCCGAGAATCTGACTGAGCTGCAGAAACACCCGTTCGGCGACGCTCGGTGACGGTCTCAGCGGACGCCGCGCGGGCGGAACTGGATGCTGATCCGCGGGCCGACCGGACGGCTGCTCTTCGGGATCGCGTGCTCCCAGGTGCGCTGGCAGGAGCCGCCCATCACCAGCAGGTCGCCGTGGCCGACCGCACGCCGCAGGACCGGCCCGCCGCCGTACCGGGGCCGCAGCAGCAGCGGCCGCGCCTCCCCCACCGAGACGATCGCCACCATGGTGTCCTCGCGGTCGCCCCGGCCGATCCGGTCGCCGTGCCAGGCCACGCTGTCCCGCCCGTCCCGGTAGTAGCACAGGCCGGCGGTGGCGAACGGCTCCCCCAGCTCGCGCAGGTAGTACCCGCTGAGCGCCTCCCGGGCCCGCCCCAGCACCGGATCCGGCAGCCCGGCCCCCTCCCCGTAGTGCGCCAGCAGCCTGGGCACGTCGACCACCCGGTCGTACATCTCGCGCCGCTCGGCCCGCCACGGCACCCCCACGACCAGCCGTTCGAACAGCAGGTCCGCCCCGCGCACCCACCCCGGCAGCACGTCGATCCACGCCCCCTGCCCCAGCTCCGTCCGCTCCACCCCCGCCAGCGGCCCGAGCCGCACCTCCCCCTCGACCCCCGCGGCATCGAACAGCGAACCCTGCAGCTGGTAGCTCATGGCGCCAGCGTACGCCTTGTTCGAACATCCGTACGATTCACATGGTCGGGTCTTCCCGGTCGACCGGGTTGGCAGCTGCGGCCCGTCCCTGGCCACCAGGTCAAGGAGGTGATGGCCGGGGTGAGCCGCCCCGACCGGCTCCCCGTCACCGTGCAGCCGCGCTGACCGGGCCCGGCAGGGAGTGCGCGGGTGCCGCGGACGGGGTGTGATCCGCCGCCCGCCCGGTCCGGCTGGCTAGAGTCGGGGCGGTGGCGCCCGGGACGGGCGCGGCCGGACGGAGGGATGAGGTTCATGGGCAGCGCGCAGCGGCCGCACGAGGCGGACGGGCACGACCTGATCCGGGTGCACGGGGCCCGGGTGAACAACCTGAAGGACGTCAGCGTGGAGCTGCCGAAGCGGCGGCTGACGGTGTTCACCGGGGTGTCGGGGTCGGGGAAGAGCTCGCTGGTGTTCGGGACGGTCGCGGCGGAGTCGCAGCGCCTGATCAACGAGACGTACAGCGCCTTCGTCCAGGGGTTCATGCCGACGCTGGCCCGCCCGGAGGTGGACGTCCTGGAGGGGCTGACCACCGCGATCATCGTGGACCAGCAGCGGATGGGCGCCGATCCGCGTTCGACCGTCGGCACCGCCACGGACGCCAACGCGATGCTGCGGATCCTGTTCAGCCGGCTCGGCGAGCCGCACATCGGGCCGCCACCGGCGTTCTCGTTCAACGTGCCGACGGTGCACGGCGCCGGGGCGATCACGGTGGAACGCGGCGAGGAGTCGAAGACCGAGAAGCGCACCTACTCGCGGGCGGGCGGCATGTGCCCGCGCTGCGAGGGCCGCGGCTCGGTCTCCGACGTCGACCCGGGGCAGCTCTACGACGAGTCCAAGTCGCTGAACGAGGGCGCGCTGACCATCCCCGGCTACAAGTCGGGCGGCTGGAACTACCGGATGTACACCGAGTCGGGACTCGTCGACCCGGACAAGCCGATCCGGAAGTACACCAAGAGGGAACTGCACGACTTCCTGTACCTCGAACCGACCCGGATGAAGATCGCGGGCATCAACATGACCTACGAGGGCCTGGTGGTGCGCATCCAGCGGTCGATGCTGTCCAAGGACCGGGCCGCGCTGCAGCCGCACATCCGGGAGTTCGTGGACCGCGCGGTCGCCTTCACCACCTGCCCGGATTGCGCGGGCACCCGGCTGAGCGAGGGCGCCCGCTCCTCGAAGGTCGCGGGGATCAGCATCGCCGACGCCTGCGCCCTGCAGATCAGCGATCTGGCGGACTGGGTACGGGAGTTGGACGAGCCGTCGGTGGGACCGCTGCTGGCCTCGCTGCAGCAGACGCTGGACTCGTTCACCGAGATCGGCCTCGGCTACCTCTCGTTGGACCGCCCGGCCGGCACGCTGTCCGGCGGCGAGGCGCAGCGGGTGAAGATGATCCGGCACCTGGGCTCCTCGCTGACCGACGTCACCTACGTCTTCGACGAGCCGACCACCGGCCTGCACCCGCACGACATCCAGCGGATGAACGAGCTGCTGCTGCGGCTGCGCGACAAGGGCAACACGGTGCTGGTGGTGGAGCACAAGCCGGAGACCATCGCGATCGCCGACCACGTGGTGGACCTGGGCCCGGGCGCCGGTTCGGCGGGCGGCGCGGTCTGCTTCGAGGGCAGCGTGGACGGCCTGCGCACCAGCGGCACCATCACCGGCCGGCACTTCGACGACCGCGCCGCGGTGAAGGCCGAAGTCCGCACGCCCACCGGCGTGTTGGAGATCCGCGGGGCGACCGCGCACAACCTTCGGGACGTCGACGTGGACGTGCCGCTCGGCGTGCTCGCCGTGGTGACCGGCGTGGCGGGCTCCGGCAAGAGCTCGCTGGTGCACGGCTCGCTGGTCAACGGCGCGGCGCTGGAAGGGGGTTCGCCGGAGGGCGTGGTGGCGATCGACCAGAGCCCGATCCGCGGTTCGCGGCGCTCCAACCCGGCCACCTACTCGGGGCTGCTGGAGCCGGTCCGCAAGGCCTTCGCCAAGGCGAACGGGGTGAAGCCGGCCCTGTTCAGCGCCAACTCCGAAGGCGCGTGCCCGACCTGCAACGGCGCCGGTGTGGTCTACACCGACCTGGCGATGATGGCCGGGGTGGCCACCGTGTGCGAGGAGTGCGAGGGCAAGCGGTTCCAGGCCGCGGTGCTCGAGTACCGGCTCGGCGGCCGGGACATCAGCGAGGTGCTGGCGATGTCGGTGGACGAGGCGGAGCGGTTCTTCGGCGCCGGTGAGGCCCGCACCCCCGCCGCGCACGCCGTCCTCAAGCGGCTCTCCGACGTCGGCCTCGGCTACCTGACGCTGGGTCAGCCGCTCACCACCCTCTCCGGCGGCGAACGCCAACGCCTCAAGCTGGCCGCCCAGATGGCCGAGAAGGGCGGTATCTACGTGCTGGACGAGCCCACCGCCGGCCTGCACCTCGCCGACGTCGAGCAACTCCTGGGCCTGCTGGACCGGTTGGTCGACTCCGGCAAGTCCGTCATCGTGGTGGAGCACCACCAGGCGGTGATGGCGCACGCCGACTGGATCATCGACCTCGGCCCCGGCGCCGGCCACGACGGCGGCCGGGTCGTCTTCGAGGGCACCCCCGCCGCCCTGATCGCCGACCGCACCACCCTGACCGGACAGCACCTCGCCGGGTACGTCGACACCTGACCGGTCCTCGGCCGACGGACCGTCATCACCCTTGCCCGCTGGGCCCGTTCACTCCTCCACGACCCGCAGCCGGTCGAGGTTCCGGCGGGCCCAGTCGCAGGCGGTGTCCAGCATGCCGAGCAGCGAGCGGCCGAAGTCGGTGAGGGCGTACTCCACGCGCGGCGGGTTCTCGTCGTAGTCGGTGCGGGTGAGCCAGCCCTCGCGCTCCATCGCCCGCAGGGTCTCGGTCAGCACCTTGGCGCTGACGCCGCGCAGCGCGGCCTTCACCTCGGAGAAGCGCCGCGGGCCGTCCTCCAGGCAGCGCAGCACCATGCCGGTCCACTTGTCACCGACCCGGACGGGCATCCGGTGGCCGCAGTCGACGTCGAACCGGTCGGGGTCCAGCGGTGTGGTCATCACCCCACCCTAGAGCCGGTTCCGTTGAAGTAACCGGGGGTCGGCGTCCTACCGTCGGCGGCGTCGGAACGGACGCGGATCCCCGGGAGGGGCCATGGGCAGGATCGTGATCTTCGGTGCGGGCGGACGGGTGGGCGGCGCCGCGGTGGCGGAGGCGGTGCGACGCGGCCACCGGGTGACGGCGGTGGTCCGCGACCCGGCGAAGTACCCGGCGCTGGCGGGGACTTCGGGCGTGACGGTGGTACGCGGCGACGCGACCGACGCCGACGCGGTGGCCGCGGCCGCGGCCGGCCACGACGCGGCGCTGAACGCCTCGGCGCGCCTGGACGTCCCCGCCGCGGAGTACTTCACCGCCACCGCCCGCGCCCTGCTGGACGGCCTGCGCCGGGCCGGAGTGGGCCGGCTGCTGGTGCTGGGCATCGCCACCACGCTGGAGGTCGCACCGGGCACGCGGATCATGGACGACCCGGCCTTCCCCGAGCCGTACCGGGCGTTCTCGCAGGGACACGTCGACGAGTTCGACCTGCTGACCGCCGAGACCACGGGGCCGGACGGGGCGGCCGGGGCCGCCGGGCCGGACTGGCTGATGGTCGTCCCGCCGATGGACCTGAACGCCGAGGCCCCGGTCACCGGCCGGTACGTCGGCGCGGTCGGCGCGGTGGTCGGCACCGGCCGGATCTCGCACGCCGACCTGGCGGTGGCGCTGCTCGACGAGATCGACGCCCCCGCGCACCACGCGGTGCAGTGGGCCGTCTCGCACTGACCCCGCCCTGCCCCGTCGGCCTCCCGCGCCGCCGGGCCGCGGCCATCGGACTGACCGACCGTCAGCCCGCCGGTGTGGCGGCCGCTCGCCGCACCGGCGGGCCGCCTACCGTGGTGGCCTCCCGCCGACCCGAGGAGCCACGGGCATGACCGAAGCCGCCGTCCCCCCGCCCCCGCAGGTGTGGCCGAGCCTGCGGGCCCGCGATGCCAGGGGGCTGATCCGCTTCCTGGTCGAGGCCTTCGGCTTCGAGGAGACCGCGGTGTACGCCGACGAGGAACAGGTGCACCACGCCCAGCTGGCCTGGCCGCCCGGCGGCGGGATCATGCTCGGCTCGGCGAGCGACCGCCCCGACGACCCGTGGCCGCTGCGCCCGGGCACCTTCGGCGCGTACGTGGTCACCGACGACCCGGACGGGCTGTTCCGGCGGGCGGTGGCGGCGGGCGCCGAGGTGACCGCAGAGCCGCACGACACCGACTACGGCTCCCGGGACTTCGCGGTGCGCGACCCGGAGGGCAACCGCTGGTCGTTCGGCACCTACCGCGGCGAGCCGCGCACCTGACCGGCCGGTCCCTGCAGGCCGGTCCGGCCGACGGGTCGGCCTGGTCAGCAGGCTGACCCGCCCGGCCGGTGCGCCGTCCCGGCGTGGTCGGCACGCCGTGGGAGGGTGGAAACGTGAGCCACAGCACAGCACCGCAGCCCGACGCCCTCGCGACGCCGAAGCACTTCGCCCGGACCTGGGCGGAAGCCGACACCCGCACCACTCCGCCGCTGGTCGGCGACGAGCGCGAGATCCTCACCTCCTTCCTCGACTTCCACCGGGAGACCTTCGCCCTCAAGTGCGCGGGGGTGTCCGCCGAGGCCCTGGACGAGCGGGCGGTGCCGCCGTCCGCGCTGACCCTGCACGGGCTGGTGCGGCACCTCGCCGGGGCCGAGCAGTGGTGGTTCGAGACCCAGTTCGCCGGCGAGCCGCGGCCGCCGCTGTACTACTCGGACGAGAACCCCGACCAGGACTTCGAGGGCCTCGACGGCGACTTCGGCGAGGACCTGGAGGTGTGGCGCAAGCAGTGCGACATCTCCCGGCGGATCGTCGCCGGCGCCGGGTCGCTGGACGAGACCGGCATCCACCTGGCGAGCGGGGAGCCGGTGTCGCTGCGCCGGATCCTGGTCCACGTGATCGCCGAGTACGCCCGCCACAACGGGCACGCCGACCTGCTGCGGGAGCGGATCGACGGGGTCACCGGGTACTGAGCGCGGTGCCGGGGGCCGCCCGGGAGGGTTTCCCGGCGGGGGTTGTAGCCTGGTGAGGTGCTTCTTCTCGTCAGTCGTCGCCACGTGGACCTGCTCCGCGTCACGAGCATGTCCTGTCGACGCTCCGGCTGACCTCATCCCCTCCCCCGCCCGGCCGTCCTGACCGCCCGGGCACCCGAACCCCCGGCTCCGCCCGCCGCGCCGCACCAGGCCCGGCCCGCGGAGGGCACCCCCGGCGAGACCCGCCGGCCGCGCCGGGGCCCCGAACCAGCGGACGCACACCATGACGCAGCAGCACCCCACCTCCCTCCCCGTGATCGACCTCTCGCTCGCCGACGGCGGCCCCGAGCAGCGGGCCGTCCTGCACCGCACCCTGCGCGACGCGGCCACCGGGGTCGGGTTCTTCCAGCTCGTCGGCCACGGGGTGACGCGCCGGGAGACCGCCGCGCTCACCGACGCGATGCGCGCCTTCTTCGCCCTCCCCGAGGCCGACCGGCTGGCCGTCAGCAACCTCAACTCCCCGCACTTCCGCGGCTACACCCGGACCGGCGACGAGCGCACCGGCGGCAGCCGCGACTGGCGCGACCAGCTCGACATCGGCACCGAGCTGCCCGCGCACGTCCCCGCGCCCGGCGAGCCCGCCTACTGGTGGCTGGAGGGGCCCAACCAGTGGCCCGCCGCCCTGCCCGAACTGCGCACCGCCGCCCTGCACTGGATCGACCGCCTGAACGGCGTCGCCCACCGCCTGCTGCACGAACTCCTCGCCTCCATCGGCGCCCGCCCCGACTTCTACGACGAGGCCTTCGCCCCCCACCCCCACCTGCACCTCAAGCTCGTCCGCTACCCCGGCACCGCCCCCGACGGCGAGCCGCAGGGCGTCGGCACCCACAAGGACTACGGCTTCATCACCCTGCTCCTCCAGGACACCGTCGGCGGCCTCCAGGTCGAACGCCCCGACGGCACCTTCCTCGACGTCCCCCCGCTGGACGGCGCCTTCGTCGTCAACCTCGGCGAACTCCTCGAAGTCGCCACCGACGGCTACCTCAAGGCCACCAGCCACCGGGTCGTCTCCCCGCCCGCCACCCGCGAGCGCTTCTCCGTCCCCTTCTTCTTCAACCCCCGCCTCGACGCCCACATCGCCCCTCTCGACTTCCCGCACGCCCACCACGCCCCCGGCGCGACCCAGGACCCCGCCAACCCTCTGTATGCGGACTTCGGCGAGAACGAACTCAAGGGATACAGCCGAGCACACCCCGAGGTCACCCGCCGCCACCACCCCGAACTCCTCGCCGTACGCTGACCCGCCCGCCCACGCGTCACTGGTGTGACACCGGAGGGCGGTGTCACACTGGCGGTGTCACAGTGGTGGTGGTGTGAGGGCTGGGGTGCGGATGAGCGGCGGGGAGCTGCGGTTCACGGTGGATGAGCTGGCTGCCCGGGCGGGGGTGACGGTCCGGACCCTGCGGTTCTACGGGGCCAAGGGGTTGCTGCCGCCGCCGGAGTTGGGGCCGCGCCGGGTGGGCGTGTACGGGGCGGTGCACCTGGGGCGGCTGGAGCTGATCGAGGAGTTGCAGCGGCAGGGGCTGACGCTGGCGGCGATCGAGCGCTACCTGGCGCAACTGCCCGAGGACATCGGGTCGTTGGACCTGGCGATCCACCGGGCGCTGGTCGCGTCGTGGACGCCGGAGTCGGCGGAGGAGGCGACCCGGGCGCAGCTGGAGCGGCGGACCGGGCGGGCGCTGTCGGACCGCGACCTGGACTCGCTGGCGGCGATGGGCGCCCTGCACCGCACCGGCGACCCGGAGGTGTTCAAGGTGGAGCCGGGGCTGCTGCCGCTGGGGGTGCGGGTGCTGGACGTGCCGATCCCGCTGGAGACCCTGGTGGCGGCCCGCGCGGTGGTGCGGCTGCACAGCCGGGCGACGGCGCACGACCTGCACCGGCTGTTCCGGGACACGGTGTGGCGCCCGTACCGGGAGAGCGACCCGGGGGCGGACGAGCTGGAGCGGATGAAGGAGCTGACCGACCGGATCCAACCCATGGTGGTGCAGGCCCTGGTGACGGCGTTTCAGCGCTCGCTCGCGGAGGAGCTGGCGGCCCGCCCGGCGGCGGAGTAGCGCGCACCGGACGGGCCGTCGGAGAGGGACTGCCGGCGGGGGTCAGTCGGCGTACCGGCCGCCGCTCTCGGCCAGGGCGACCAGCGAGGCCGGCGGGGTGAAGCGCTCGCCGTAGGCGGCGGCGAGTTCGCGGGCGCGGGCGGTGAAGCCGGCCGGGCCGCCGGGGTAGCCGTTGATGTACTGCAGGACGCCGCCGGTCCAGGCGGGGAAGCCGATGCCGAGGATGGAGCCGATGTTGGCGTCGGCGACCGAGGTGAGGACGTTCTCGTCCAGGCAGCGGACCGAGTCGATGGCCTCGGCGAAGAGCATCCGCTCCTTCATGTCCTCGAACGGGATCTCCGCGCCGGGCTGCGCGAAGTGCTCGCGCAGGCCGGGCCACAGCCGGGTGCGGCGGCCGTCGGCGTAGTCGTAGAAGCCGGCGCCGCCGCTGCGGCCGGGGCGGTCGAACTCGTCGAGCATCCGGTCCATGACGATCTCGCCGGGGTGCGTGTGCCAGGTGCCGCCGGCCTCCTCGACCGCGCGGCGGGACTCGTTGCGGATCTTGCGGGGCAGCGTGAGGGTCAGCTCGTCCAGCAGCGAGAGCACCTTGGCGGGGTAGCCGGCCTGCGCGGCGGCCTGTTCGACGGAGGACGGGTCGAGGCCCTCGCCGACCATCGCGACGCCCTCGTTGATGAACTGGCCGATGACCCGGGAGGTGAAGAAGCCGCGGGAGTCGTTGACCACGATCGGGGTCTTGCGGATCTGCCGGACCAGGTCGAAGGCGCGGGCGAGCGCCTCGTCGCCGCTCTGCGGGCCGCGGATGATCTCCACCAGCGGCATCTTGTCGACCGGGGAGAAGAAGTGCAGGCCGATGAAGTCGGCGGGCCGGTCGACGCCTTCGGCGAGCAGGCCGATCGGCAGCGTGGAGGTGTTGGAGCAGAGCAGCGCGTCGGGGGCGACGACGTGCTGGATCTCCTGGAACACCTTGTGCTTGAGCTCGGGGTTCTCGAACACCGCCTCGATGACGGTGTCGCAGCCGGCCAGCGCGGCGGCGTCGGCGGTGGGGGTGATCCGGGCCAGGAACGCCTCGCGCTCCTCGGCGGTCATCCGGCCGCGGGCCACCTGCTTGTCCAACAGGCCGGCGCTGTAGGCCTTTCCGCGCTCGGCGGCCTCCAGGGTGACGTCCTTGAGCAGCACGGTCAGCCCGGCCTTGGCGCACGAGTACGCGATGCCCGCGCCCATCATGCCGGCGCCCAGCACGGCGACCTTCGACGCCTGCCACGCCGGCACCGAACTCGGGCGGCTGGCACCGGAGTTGACGGCCTGCATGTCGAAGAAGAAGGCCTGGATCATGTTCTTGGAGGTGGGCCCGCAGGCGAGTTCGGTGAAGTACCGGGCCTCGATCTCGAACGCGGTGTCCACGTCGACCTGGGAGCTCTCCACCGCGGCGGCCAGGATGTTGCGCGGCGCCGGGTAGGGCGCGCCGTTCAGCTGCTTGCGCAGGTTGGCCGGGAAGGCGGGCAGGTTGGCGGCGAACGCGGGGGTGCTGGGGGTGCCGCCGGGGATCTTGTACCCCCGGACGTCCCACGGCTGGACGGCGGTCGGGTTGGCCGCCACGAAGGCCCGCGCCTTGGCGATCATCTCGTCGGCGTCGGCGGCGAGTTCGTGCACCAGCCCGTTGGCGAGGGCCTGCGCCGGACGGTACTGCTGACCCTGCAGCAGCACCTTCAGCAGGGCGTCGGCGATGCCGAGCATCCGCACGGTACGGACCACGCCGCCGCCGCCGGGGAGCAGGCCGAGGGTGACCTCGGGCAGGCCGATCTTGCTGCCGGGGGCGGCCAGGGCGATCCGGTGGTGGCAGGCGAGGGCGATCTCCAGGCCGCCGCCGAGCGCGGCGCCGTTGATCGCGGCGACCACCGGCTTGCCCAGCGTCTCCAGCCTGCGCAGCGCCCGCTTGATCCGCATCGAGTTGGTGAAGACCCGGGCGGCGTCCTCGGGCCGGGCGGCGGAGAGCAGCTTGAGGTCACCGCCGGCGAAGAAGGTCTTCTTCGCCGAGGTGATGATGACGCCGGTCAACTCCTCGGTGGCGGCGAGCCGTTCGACCGTCGCCTCGAGGGCGTCGGTGAACGCGGCGTTCATCGTGTTGGCGGACTGGGCGGGGTCGTCGAGGACGAGGGTGACCACGCCGTCCTGGTCCTGCTCCCAGCGGATGGGGCTCACGTCAGTCATGTGATGGAAGTCCTTGGAAGAGTCCGAGAGTTGGCGGGTGATCAGATACGCTCGATGACGGTGGCGATGCCCATGCCGCCGCCGACGCAGAGGGTGGCCAGGCCGTAGCGCAGGTCGCGGCGCTCCAACTCGTCGACCAGGGTGCCGATCAGCATCGCACCGGTGGCGCCGAGCGGGTGGCCGAGCGCGATCGCGCCGCCGTTGACGTTCACCTGGTCGTGCCGGAAGCCGAGTTCGCGGATGAAGCGCAGCGCGACGGCGGCGAAGGCCTCGTTGATCTCCACCAGGTCGATGTCGGCGGCGGTGAGGCCGGCCTTGGCGAGGGCCTTGCGGGTGGCGGGGGCCGGGCCGGTGAGCATGATGGTCGGCTCGGAGCCGGTGACCGCGGCGGAGACGATCCGGGCGCGCGGCGTGAGCCCGTACCGCTCGCCGACCTCCCGCGAGCCGATGGCGACCAGCGCGGCACCGTCGACGATGCCGGAGGAGTTGCCGGCGTGGTGGACGTGGTCGATGGACTCCACCCAGTGGTACTTCTGCAGCGCGACGGCGTCGAAGCCGCCGAGGTCGCCGATGTCCGCGAAGGAGGGCTTGAGGGCGGCCAGGCTCTCCACCGTGGTGCCGGGGCGGATGAACTCGTCGCGCGCCAGCACGGTCAGGCCGTTGCGGTCGAGGACCGGGACGACCGAGCGGTCGAACAGACCGTCGGCCTGGGCCTTGGCGGCGCGGGCCTGGGACTCGGCGGCGAAGGCGTCCACGTCGGTGCGGCTGAAGCCCTCGATGGTGGCGATCAGGTCGGCGCCGACGCCCTGCGGGATGAACGAGGTCTCGTAGGAGGTCATCGGGTCGGCGAACCAGGCGCCGCCGTCGGAGCCCATCTTGACCCGGGACATCGACTCGACGCCGCCGGCCAGGATCAGGTCCTCCCAGCCGGAGCGGACCTTCGCCGCGGCCAGGTTGACCGCCTCCAGACCGGAGGCGCAGAAGCGGTTCTCCTGCACGCCGGCCACGGTGTCGGGCAGTCCGGCGGCGATCGCCGCGACCCGGGCGATGTCGGAGCCCTGGTCGCCGATCGGGCTGACCACGCCGAGCACGATGTCGTCGATGGCGGCCGGGTCCAGGCTCGGGAAGCGGCGGCGGATTTCGTGGATCAGGCCGACCACCAGGTCGATCGGCTTGGTGCCGTGCAGGGAGCCGGTCTGCTTGCCGCGTCCGCGCGGCGTGCGGATCGCGTCGTAGACGTACGCTTCGGTGGTCACGGTGTCGGTGCCTTTCGCAGGTCAGCGGTTGCAGGTCAGCGGTTGCGGGTCAGCGGTGGATCGGGGGTTCAGCCGAGCAGCGAGCGGCCGATGATCTCTTTCATGATCTCGGTGGTTCCACCGTAGATGGTCTGGACGCGGCCGTCGGTGAACGCCCGCGCGACCGCGCTGTCGCTCATGTACCCGGAGCCGCCGTGCAGTTGCAGGCAGCGGTCGGCGGTGCGCTTCTGCAGCTCGGTGGCCCACCACTTGGCCATCGAGGCGTCCACCGGGGTCAGCGCGTACCGGTTGTGCTCCAGGATGCAGCGGTCCACGAAGGTGCGGGTGACGGCGCACTCGGTGGCGAGTTCGGCGATCTCGAAGCGCACGTGCTGCAGCTTGCCGAGCGGCCGGCCGAAGGCGGTGCGCTGCTTGACGTACGCGGTGGTCTCCTCGACCAGGTACTCGGCTCCGGCGATCGCGGCGACCGCGATGGCGAGGCGCTCCTGGGCGAGGTTGCGCATCAGGTAGAGGAAGCCCTGGTTCTCCTCGCCGAGCAGGTTGGCCTTCGGCACCCGCACGTCCTGGAAGAACAACTCGGCGGTGTCCTGGGCCTTCTGGCCGATCTTGTCGAGGTTGCGGCCGCGCTCGAAGCCCGGCGTGCCGCGCTCGACCACCAGCAGGCTGAGGCCGTGCGCGCCGCCCTCCGCGGTGGTCCTGGCGACCACCACCACCAGGTCGGCGAGGATGCCGTTGGAGATGAAGGTCTTGGCGCCGTTGAGCAGGTAGTGGTCGCCGGCGTCGACCGCGGTGGTGCGGATCGCCTGCAGGTCGGAGCCGGTGTCCGGCTCGGTCATGGCGATCGCCGTGATCAGCTCGCCGGTGCAGAAGCCGGGCAGCCAGCGCTGCCGCTGCTCCTCGGTGGCCAGGCCGGTCAGGTAGGGGCCGATGATGTCGTTGTGCAGGCCAATGGCGAGGCCGCTGGCCCCGGCGCGGACGAACTCCTCGGCCAGCACCGCGGCGAACCGGAAGTCCGGGGTGCCTCCGCCGCCGTACCGCTCGTCGACCGCCAGGCCCAGCAGGCCCGCCCGTCCGGCGGCCAGCCAGGCGGAGCGGTCGACGATGCCGGCCCGCTCCCAGCGGTCGTGGTGCGGGGTGACCTCCTTGGCGAGGAAGGCCCGGACGGTCTCCCGGAAGTCCTCGTGTTCCTCGGTGTAGAGCTCGCGCTGCACGGGCGGCACGGTCCTTTCGGGTCAGGGGCTTGGCGTCGGTCAGGTGGGCTCAGGCCGGTCAGCTCGGAGCGGTTCGGGTCAGGTGGGCTCGGGCCGGTCAGGTGGCTTCGGGCCGGAGGGCTTCGAGTCCCGGGACGGCCCAGTCGCGGGCCACCTCGGCGGTGTGCGCGCCGGGCCGGGCGGGCGGGGTGCGCAGCCGGCCGGGGGTGGCGGACAGCCGCGGGGCGACGCCGGGCTGTACGACGCCGTCGTGCTCGGTGTAACTGCCGCGGGCCGCCAGGTGCGGGTGGACGGCGGCCTGACGCATCGTCAGCACCGGTGCCACGCAGGCGTCGCGACCCTCGAAGACGGTGCTCCACTCGGCCTGGGTGCGGGTGGCGAAGCGGGCGGCGATCCGCTCCCGCAGCTCCGGCCAGCGGGCCAGGTCGTACTGGGCGGGGGCGTCGGCGCCGAGTTCCAGCAGGCGGGCGAACTCGGCGTAGAACTGCGGCTCCAGCGCGCCGACGGCCATCCAGCGGTCGTCCGCGGTGCGGAACACGCCGTACCAGGGGGCGCCGCCGTCCAGCAGGTTGACGCCGCGGGCGTCGTGCCACTGGCCGGCCGCGAGCAGGCCCCAGAGCAGGGTGGACAGGTGGGCGGCGCCGTCCACGATGGCGGCATCCACCACCTGGCCGGTGCCGGTGGTGCGGGCGTGGTGCAGGGCGGCGAGCAGGCCGACCACCAGGTAGAGCGAGCCGCCCGCGTAGTCGCCGAGCAGGTTGGCGGGGACGGCCGGGGGGCCGTCGGCGGGGCCGATCATGCCGAGCAGGCCGGAGGTCGCGAGGTAGCCGATGTCGTGTCCGGCGCTGGCGGCGAGCGGGCCCTGCTGGCCCCAGCCGGTCATCCGGCCGTACACCAGGGCGGGGTTGCGGGCCAGGCAGGCGTCCGGTCCGACGCCCAGTCGCTCGGCCACGCCGGGGCGGTAGCCCTCGATCAACAGGTCGGCGCGGGCGGCGAGTTCGAGGACCAGGCCGGGGCCCTCGGGGGACTTCAGGTCGACCGTGACCGAGCGCTTGTTGCGGTTGGTCAGGTCGTACTCGGGAGCCGGGCCGAGCGCGGCGCCGCCGGGGCGGTCGACCCGCACCACGTCGGCGCCCAGGTCGGCGAGGAGCATCGCGGCGAACGGGCCCGGGCCGATCCCGGCGAGTTCCAGCACCCGTACGCCCGCCAGCGGGCCGCCGGCCGCGGGCTGCGCGGCATCGCGGGTCATCGGTCGCCTCCCAGGTTTGACAGTAAAGCTGTCACAGTGGCGATGATAGGGATGCAACTCGCCGGTAACAAGGGCCCGCGAGCCGGGAATCCAGCGCCGCGCCGGGGCGCTGCACGATCATGGGAGCAGCGCCGAACCGGGAGGGACCTCCGTCATGCTCGACCACGACACCGCCGTACTCGACGACCCGGTGGGCGCGTCGCTGCGCGGCGCCCACGCCCACCTGGCCCGCCGCCGCGGCGGCGCCCTGAGCTACCTGCCCGAGGTGGCGAGCTTCTCCTCCACCGGCACCGCGCCGGACGCCGCGGCCTGGGACGACCTGGCCGCGCTGCTCGGCCCGGGCGAGTTCGCCGACCTGTTCAGCTGCCCCGCGCCGCCGCCCCCGCACTGGGAGCCCGAGTTCACGCTCGACGGGCTGCAGCTGACCGGCCCCGCCGAGGTCCGGCCGCCCGCCGGGGCCGACGGCCTGGTCGAACTCGGCGCCGCCGACGTCCCCGAGATGCTCGACCTGGTCGCCCGCACCCGGCCAGGGCCGTTCCGCCCGCGCACCGCCGAACTCGGCGGCTACCTCGGCGTCCGCGAGCACGGCGCGCTGGTCGCGATGGCCGGCGAGCGGCTGCGCCCGCCCGGCTGGACCGAGATCAGCGCCGTCTGCACCGCCCCCGAGGCCCGCGGCCGCGGACACGCCGCCCGCCTGGTCGCCGAACTCGCCGCCCGGATCACCGCCCGCGGCGAACGCCCATTCCTGCACGTCGCCGCCGCCAACAGCGGCGCGCTCGCGCTGTACCGGCGGCTCGGCTTCGAGGTCCGGCGGCCGGTGGTCTTCCGCGGCTTCCGCACCCCGGGCACCGCCGCCGGGTAGCGGCGACCCGAGGGGCCGGTGCAGCGAGGGTCGGCGACGCCAGGTCCGAGGCCGCGACCGCCAGCCCTTGCCCCGTCCGGTGCCGCGGGCGGATCCTGGGAGCCTGTGGCGTCCCGGCCGGGCGAGCCCGCGCGACCGGGCGGCAGCGAGAGGTGATCCGCCATGCAGAACCACTGGGTCGTCGACCTGAACTTCGACGAGGACGAGAGCCGCACCACCTGCACCGCCAAGCTGAGCGGCTTCAGCGCGCCCGGCGCGGAGGGCACGGGCACCGCGCGACGCAATCCCACCGACGACGCCGACAGCGTCATCGGCGAGGAACTGGCCGCCGCCCGGGCCTGCTCCGACCTCGCCCACCAGCTGATCGGCCAGGCCGCCACCGGCATCGAGAACCGCACCCACAACCCGGCGCACCTGGCGCTCTGACCTACGCGCCGGCCGCCGCCGCACCCGGACGGTGATCTTCCACGCCGCCGTACCGGCGGGTAGAGTGCGTCGATCCGTCGTGCCCACGGGGGGCACCGTCGAGCGAACCGGTGACCGCACATGACCGCCTGGACCCGTCCCGCCCTGTGGTGGCGCCTCGCCATCGCGCTGTCCGCGTTCCTCGGACTGGTGCTCAGCAACAGCTCGCTGGTGTACTTCACCATCCAGAGCAACGTCATCGTGCTCGGCTACTTCCTCGGCGCCGCCTACTGGATGGTCAAGCGGAACACCTCCGACGGGCCCGCGCCGCGGCTGCGCGGCGCCGCCGTCCTGTACATCACCATCACCGGCATCGTCGCCCACGTGCTGCTCAACCACGGCGAGAACCCGCTGCCCGGCCTGGTCTCCGGCCCGGACCGCCTGCAGCACTGGTCCAGCTTCTTCCTGCACTACACCACCCCGCTGATGGTGCTCGCCGACTGGCTGGTGCTCTCCCCCCGCAACGCCTCCCGCTGGCGCGACCTCCCGCTCTGGCTGTCCTTCCCGCTCGGCTACGCCCTCCTCACCGAGGCCCGCGCCATCGCCTTCCCCGACTTCCCCGTCCGCTACCCCTACTTCTTCCTCGACCCCACCGACCACGGCTACGGCTGGGTCGGCCTCCAGATCGCCCAACTCACCGTCGAGTTCATCATCCTGGCCACCCTCGTCGTGGCCCTCGACCGCCTCGGCACCACCCTCCGCACCCGCCTCACCCCCCACCCGGCCGAGGCTTCCTGACGGGTCGTCAGCGCGCGGCGCCCATGGTGCGGGAGACGCGGGTGGCGGTGGCGGCGACGGTGGGGCCGAGGTCGCGGACGCGGGCGGCGGTGATGCGGGAGGTGAGGGCGGAGACCGAGATGGCGCCGATGACGGTGTGGTTGTGGTCGAAGACGGGGGCGGCGATGCAGCGGACCTCGGGTTCGTTCTCGCGGTCGTCGACGGCGTAGCCGCGGGTGCGGATGCGGGTGAGCTCGGCCCGCAGGGCGTTCGCGGAGGTGAGGGTGCGGGTGGTGATGGCGGGCAGGCCGGCGGCGACCACCGCGCCGAGGACGTCCTCGGGCATCCAGGCGAGCATCGCCTTGCCGACGGCGGTGCAGTACATCGGGGCGCGGCTGCCGATCCGGGAGGCCATCCGCACGGCGGTCTCGTTCTCGACCTTGTCGACGTAGACCACGTACGGGGCGTCGGGGACGCACAGGTGGACGGTGCCGCCGACCTCGCGCATCAGCTGGTGGGCCTCCTCGGAGGCGGCGGTGCGCAGGTCGAGCGTGGCGAGGTAGGCCTGGCCGAGCCGGAGCGCGCCGGGGCCGAGCCGGTAGTGGCCGGAGTCCCGGTCGCGGGCGAGCAGTTGGGCGTCGACCAGCGGCGCTGCGAGCCGCAGCACGGTGGACTTCGACATGCCGAGGCCGTCGGCGAGCGCGGTGAGGCTGAGGTCGGCGCCCGCGTGGTCCCGGACGTGGTCGCGCACGTGTTCCAGGACGGCCAGGGCGCGGCGCAGCGACGCGGACTGGTTGCGCTCGGGGCGTTCGGCGCCCCGGTCCGCGGGGGTGTCGGCGGCGGTGCTGGTCATGGGGTGTGACGGTACGGCCTGCACGGGCTCCCGTGCCAGTTCCGCGGAACCTCGTTGTGCAGTGCACAACTTTCGCGATTGGCTCTTGTCGCCGTGCCCGGCGGCTTTCTAACGTCCCGCTCACACCGATCCCCCACTGCATGTCCCGTTTTGTGACGTGCAGGTGCGTCCCGCCTGTGGCGAGGAGATGTGAGTTGAGCATGAAGAAGCTGGCCCGTGGAGCCGCCCTGGCCGTGCTGGCGGGCACCGTGGCGACCGCCTGCGCCCCGGGTACCGCGAAGAGCACCTCGTCGGAGGACAAGCAGACCGGCACCGTGAAGGTGTGGCTGTACGACGAGGCGAACCGCGCCCCCAAGGAGCAGGTGGTGGCACAGGCGATCGCCGACTTCAAGGCGCAGCACTCGGGCGTGGACGTGCAGGTCAGCTACATCCCGACCGACGCGGGCCCGCGCGCCGAGAAGATGAAGGGCGCGTTCAACGACCCGGCCTCCGCCCCGGACGTGGTGGAGTTCGGCAACACCGACCTGTTCGGCTACACCGCCTCCGGCGGCCTGGCCGACATCACCGCCGACCTGGCGAACTGGGCCGAGGGCAAGGACCTGCCGCAGGACCTGAAGGACACCGCGGTGGTGGACGGCAGGACCTACGGCCTGCCGTGGTGGCTGGGCGTCCGTGCGCTGTACTACCGCACCGACCTGTTCGGCGAGTTGGGCCTGCAGGCGCCCACCAGCTACGCCGAGCTGAAGTCCGCGGCGGAGAAGGTCCGGGCCGCCCACGGCGACCTGCAGGGCATCGCGGTCGGCGGCAAGTACACCTTCGGCGCGCTGCCGTTCGTCTGGGCGGCGGGCGGCGACCTGGCCACCGCGAAGGGCGGGGCGTACACCGCGTCGATCGACTCGGAGAAGTCGCAGGCGGGCGTGAAGGCGTACACCGACCTGTTCTCGGACGCGATCTGTCCGGCCCAGCAGTGCGCGGACCTGACCGGCGGCAAGACGGTGGAGTCGTTCGCCGCCGGCAAGGCCGGCATGGCGATCCTGCCGAACTCCTCGCGCAGCGCGGTGGAGGCGGGCGCCGCGAAGGGCAAGTACGCGATCGTGCCGCTGCCGGGCACCGCGGCCGGGTCGATCGCCCCGGCGTTCTCCGGCGGCAACGACCTGGGCGTCATGAAGTCCACCCAGCACCGCAGCCTGGCGGTCGACTTCATCAAGGTGCTGGCGGACAAGAAGAACCAGCTGGCGCTCTTCGACGCGATGGGCAACCTGCCGACGCTCTCCTCGGCCCGCGCCGAGGTGGTGCAGAAGCAGCCGTGGCTGAAGCCGTTCACGGACACCATCGCGGCGGGCACCAAGTTCGTCCCGAAGGACGCCGCCTGGGCCAGGATCGACGCCCAGGCCGTGGTGCCGACCCTGCTGCAGAAGGTGATCACCGGCAAGGCCGACGTGGCCGGCGCGAGCAAGGAGGCGGCGACCGCGATGAATTCCGCCTTCAGCGCCAAGTAGCCGTCAGTCGCCCCACCACCACCCGATCATCCGTCAACCGAGAAGAAGCGACGGGAAGTTGTCGATGTCTGCCACGACCGTCTCCACCCGGGCGGACCAGGGTGACGCCCCGGTCCGCCCGGTGAAGGGCCGCCGCGCCGCCGGGCGGCTCGCCCGGATCCCCGCCCCGCTGTGGCTGCTGCTGCCGGCCGCGCTGGTGCTGATCCCGCTGTTCGGCTATCCGCTGTACCAGCTGGGCCTGCTCTCGGTGCTGAAGTTCGGTCAGCCGCAGGCCTCCGGCGGGGTGCCCGCCGAGTTCGTCGGGCTGCGGAACTACACCGAGGTGCTGGGCGACCGGCAGTTCTGGTCGGTGCTCGGCCAGACCCTGGGCTTCGCCGCGTTCTGCGTGGTCGCCACCCTGGTGGTCGGCGCGGTCTGCGCGGTGCTGCTCACCCGGGTCGGGAAGTGGCCCCGGCTGATGCTGATGTTCGGCGCGCTCGGCGCCTGGGCGGCGCCCGCCATGACCGGCTCCACGGTGTGGATGTTCCTGCTGGACACCAACACCGGCCTGGTCAACGAGGCGCTCGGCACCCAGGGCCACAACTGGATGTACGACAAGTGGTCGGCGTTCGCGATGGTCGCGGTCGTGGTGGTCTGGCACAGCTTCCCGTTCGTGATGATCACCCTGTACGCGGGCATCCAGGCCATCCCGGACTCGGTCCTGGAGGCCGCCCGCCTCGACGGCGCGGGCACCGTCACCGTGTTCCGCAGGATCATGCTGCCGATGCTGCGGCCGCTGCTGGTCATCGTGGTGATCCAGTCGGTGATCTGGGACTTCAAGGTCTTCACCCAGATCTACGTGATGACCGGGGGCGGCGGCATCGCCGGCCAGAACCTGGTGCTCAACGTGTACGCCTACCAGAAGGCCTTCGTGGCGGAGAACTACAGCCTGGGCGCGGCGATCGGCGTGCTGATGACGCTGATCCTGCTCGCCGTCACCGCCCTGTACATCCGCACCCTGCGGCGTTCCGGGGAGGAACTGTGATCGGCAAGCGTGACAACCGGGTGCTGCGGCACGGCGCCGACACCGCCGCGGTGGTGATCGCCCTGCTCACCGTCTTCCCGCTGTACTGGATGGTGCTCTCGGCGCTGAAGCCGAAGGGCGAGATCACCTCCGCGCACCCGCGGCCGTGGACCTTCGCGCCGACCCTGGAGAACTTCCGCAACGCGCTGGGGGTCTCCGGGTTCGCCCGCTACTTCGCCAACAGCCTGCTGGTGGCGGTGGTCGTGGTGGTGCTCTCCGCGGCGGTGGCGTTCCTGGCGGCGGTGGCGCTGTCCCGGTTCAGGTTCCGGTTCCGGACCACCGTCCTGATCATGTTCCTGGTGGCCCAGATGGTGCCGGTCGAGGCGCTGACCATTCCGCTGTTCTTCCTGGTCCGCGACCTCGGCACGGTCGCCCCGGGCTTCGGCCTGTCCTCCCTGGGCTCGCTGATGCTGGTGAACCTGGCGTTCTCGCTGCCCTTCGCGGTGTGGATGCTGCGCGGCTTCGTCGCCGCCGTGCCGGAGTCGCTGGAGGAGGCCGCCCGGATCGACGGCGCGAGCCGGTTCACCATCCTGTGGCGGATCCTGTTCCCGCTGGTCGCCCCCGGCCTCGCGGCGACCAGCGTGTTCTCCTTCATCACCGCCTGGAACGACTTCGTCTTCGCCAAGACGCTGATCCTGGACACCGACCACCAGACCCTGCCGGCCGCGCTGCTGGTCTTCTTCAAGCCGGACGAGAACGACTGGGGCGGCATCATGGCGGCCTCCACCCTGATGACCGTGCCGGTGCTGGTCTTCTTCGTGCTGGTGCAGCGTCACATGGTGTCCGGCCTCGGCGGCGCGGTGAAGGACTGACGGGCCGGGCCGGCAGGCTGACGGACCGTCGGCCGGTCAGCCCCGCGCCCAGGCGGCGAACGCCTCGTGGAAGTCGGGAAAGGTCTTGCGCACGCACCCGGGGTCGTCGAAGGTGATCCCGGGCGTGCGCAGTCCGGCGACCGCGAAGGACATCACGATGCGGTGGTCGCCGTGGGTGGCGATCTCCGCCGCCTTCGGCGTTCCCGGGCGGATCTCGATCCAGTCCCGCCCGGTCGCCACGTCGACGCCGAGCCGGCGCAGGTTCTCCGCGCAGGCGTCCAGCCGGTCGCACTCCTTGACCCGGGTGTTGTAGACGTCCTCGATCCGGATCGGCCCGGAGGCGAACGGCGCGATCGCCGCCAGCGTCGGCATGGTGTCGGAGATGTCCCGCATGTTGACGGTCCCGCCGGTCAGCGTCCCGCCGGTGACCGTGGTGGAGTCCGCCCCGACCTCCACCTTCGCGCCGAGCCGCTCCAGCACCTCCACGAACCGCAGGTCCCCCTGCAGGGCGTCCCGCCCCAGACCCGGAACGGTCACCTCACGGCCCGTCAGCGCGGCGGCGGCGAAGAAGTACGAGGCGGTGGAGGCGTCCGGCTCGACGGGGTAGCGGACCGCCGTGTAGCCGCCCGGCGGGACGGTGAAGACCGAGCCCTCCCGGACCACCTGCACGCCGAAGCTGCGCATCATCGCCAGGGTGATCTCGATGTACGGCGCGGAGACCAGGTCGGTGACGGTGATCCGCAGGCCGGTGCGGGTCAGCGGGCCGAGCAGCAGCAGCGCCGTCAGGTACTGCGAGGACAGGCCCGCGTCCAGCGTCACCTCGCCGCCCTCGACGCCGTTCGCGCGGATGCTCAGCGGGTGGTGGCCGTCGCTGCCGTGGTGCTCCAACTCCACGCCGAGGGCCTTGAGCGCCCCGGTCAGCGGGCCGAGCGGGCGGCGGCGCATCTGCTCGGAGGCGTCGAAGTGGAAGGTGCCGTGCCCGGCGGCGGCCAGCGTCGGCAGGAACCGCGCGGTGGTCGCCCCGTCCCGGCAGTACACGCTCGCCCCGTCGACGGCCGGGCCCTGCGGGCGGCCGGTGATCCGCCACTCCCGCTCGCCGCGCTCCACCTGGTAGCCGAGGGCCAGCAGTCCCTCCGCGAAGCCCTCGGTGTCGTCCGAGCGCAGCGGCCGCACCAGCGTGGTCACCCCGTCGGCGGCGGCGGCCAGGAACAGCGCACGCGCGGTGACCGACTTCGAACCGGGGATCTCGACGGGAGTCACGGGGACGCTCCAGGCGCGACGGGAACAGGGCGCCCCGATCCTGCCCGGCCCGCGCGGGCCCGCGCCGGAGCGTCTTACGGGTTGGACAGGGCGGGCGGTGCCAGGATGGGAGCAGCACACCCCTCGTCTCGTCCCGTCCGGGAGCAGGTCATGAGCCGCGACTACTACTTCCACCGCGAGTACGCCGGGTGTTCGGTCACCGTGGGGGTGTACCTGGGGACGGCCCGGGCGGTCGAGCTGCTGGTGGACGGCCACGAGGTGGGCCGGGAGCAGGTGGCGGGGCACCACGAGCAGGTGTCCGTCCTGCACACCACGCTGCCCACCGACCCGCCGCAGCCGGTGTCCGTCGAGGCGGCGCTGCCCGCGGCGATGCGCGGCGACCCGGAGTGCACCCTGGTCGCGGCGGGCGAGCGGCTGCCGATGCCGCAGCGGCCGATGCCCCACCGGGCACGGCCGACCGAGGAGTCCTGGTACCACTGACCCGGCGAAGGCATGCGGGTACGGCGGGATGAGTAGCTGACGTCCGATCAATTCGCATCATTCGATCGCCTATCGATCGAAAGGTCTGAATATATTGACTCGATCAGACGGCCAACCTACGGTGCGGGGCGGGCGCCCATCCCACCCTTCCATTCTCGGGAGTCCCCACGATGCTCCTGCCCGCCACCCTCCGGCGTGCCGTGCCCCTGGCGCTGGCCGCCGCCACCCTCGTCTCCCCCGCCCTCCCCGCGACCGCGGCGAGCGCGGCCACCGCAACCGCCTGGTACCTGGACTGCTCGGCCGCCTCGAACGGCGTCGGCACCCAGGCCTCGCCGTGGAACGGCCTCGCCACCGCGAACGCGCACCTGTTCCAGCCCGGTGACCAGCTGCTGCTCAAGCGCGGCGCGACCTGCACCGGCACCCTGAAGCCGCAGGGCTCCGGCACCCCCGGCGCCCCGATCACGCTGGCGGGCTACGGCACCGGCGGCGCGCGGCCCGTGGTGGCCGGCGACCCGGCGTCCGCCGAGAACGCCGCCGTCCACCTGTCCGACGTCGAGCAGTGGGAGATCCGCGACCTGGAGATCACCTACACCGACACCGCCGCCACCAAGCGCGAACGCAACGGCCTGCTGGTGGAGATCGCCGACCTCCCCGACGGCGTCGGCACCCACTACCTGGTCGACGACGTCTACGTGCACGACGTCAACGGCGACGCCACCAAGTGGTCCAACGGCATCCAGTTCCGGGTCTCCGGCACCACCACGCCCACCAACTTCGACGACGTGACGGTGCAGAACTCGACCGTCGCGCACGTCGACCGCGAGGGCCTGACGAACCGTTCGACCTGGATGTGCCGCCCGAGCTACGGCACCGGCGACGGCTGCGGCACCACCAGCAACTGGCGCGCCAGCACCCGCCTGGTCTTCCGCGGCAACACGATCAGCGACACCGGCGGCGACGGCATCGTCGTCCGCGCGGCCGACCACGCCCTGGTCGAGCACAACACCGCGTACGACATCGCGATGCGTCCGATGGGCTCCAACGCGGGCATCTGGACCATCAACTCGGACTACACCACCGTCCAGTACAACGAGGTGCACCACGTCCGCCGGCTCTCCGACAACAACGACGGCATGGCCTTCGACTCGGACTACGGCAACACCGGGGCGCTCTTCCAGTACAACTACAGCCACGACAACCAGGGCGGCTTCATGCTGTTCTGCGGGGCCTGCGGGGCCGGGTCGTCCTCGACCGGGACGGTGGTCCGCTACAACCTGAGCCGGGCCGACCAGAGCCGCTGGCTGTTCGCGGTCGGCGAGAAGAACGCCCGGATGTACAACAACACGGCGTACCTGCCGAGCGGTTCGACCACCGCGATCATCCAGCAGGGCTCCGGCACCTCGACCACCGCGATGAGCGGGAACCTCTTCTACAACCTGGGCAGCGGCGGCTACACCGGCTTCGGCGGCAACGCCTACAAGCCGGGCGACTTCGGCTGGGACTCCAACGCGTTCTACGGCGGCCACCCGGCCAACGAGCCGACCGACCCGGGCAAGCTGACCGCCGACCCGCAGCTCGTCAATCCGGGCGGTACCGACCCGGCGGACTACCGGCTCGGCGCCGCGTCCCCGGCCCGCGGCGCGGGCGCGAGCGTGCCGGCCAACGGCGGGCACGACTACTTCGGCGCCGCCGTGCCGCAGGTCTGCCGACCGGACACCGGTTTCGCGCAGGCCGCCGCCTTCGACGACGCGGCCTGCACCGCCGCCGACCCGGTGCGCAACGGCGGCTTCGAATCCGGCGCCCTCGCCCCCTGGACGTACTACGGCGGCGCGGTGCTGGACACCGCCAACGCGCACAGCGGCGGCTACGCGGTGCGGGTCGGCCCGGCGCAGGCCGCCGCCGAGCAGGTGATCAGCGTGCAGCCGAACACCAGCTACCGCCTCGCCGGCTGGGGCAAGGTGTCGGCGACGGGCAGCGAACTGTCGCTGGGCGTGAAGCAGTACGACACCGCCGGGTCCAGCACCCGGGCGGCCTTCACCGCCACCGCCTACAGCCAGGGCTCGACGGTCTTCACCACCGGGCCGACCGCCACCACCGCGCGCATCTACTGCTACGCGCGCAGCGGCAGCGGTTACGGCTACTGCGACGACGTGACCGTCAGCAGGATCTGACGCGCCGTCAACCACTGCTCCGGGGGCGGCGACCGGCCCGGGAACGCGTCAGCGCGGGTCCACCGGGTGGAGCTCACCCCCGTCCCACTCCAGCCAGCGGGTGATCCCGATCTCCCGCAGGAACGGCAGGTCGTGGCTGGCGACGATCAGCGCGCCCCGGTAGCCCGCGAGGGCCTGGGTGAGCTGGCGGACGCTGGCCAGGTCCAGGTTGTTGGTCGGCTCGTCGAGCAGCAGCAGCTGCGGCGGCGGGTCGGCCAGCAGCAGGGCGGCCAGCGTGGCGCGGAAGCGCTCGCCGCCGGAGAGCGTCCCGGCCGGCTGGTCGGCGCGGGCTCCGCGGAACAGGAACCGGGCCAGCCGGGCCCGGATCGCGTTGTCGCCCGCGCCCGGGGCGAACCCCCGGACGTTCTCGAACACCGTGGCGTCGTCGTCCAGCAGGTCGAGCCGCTGCGGCAGGTGGCGCATCGGCACCGGGACGGTCACCTCGCCGCCGCCGGCCGGGGAGAGCTCCCCCGCGATGGTGCGCAGCAGCGTGGTCTTGCCGGAGCCGTTGCGGCCGACCAGGGCGATCCGCTCCGGCCCGCGCAGCTCCAGGTCGACCTCGCCGCCGTACGCCAGCCGGACGTGGTCCAGCGTCAGCACGGTGCGCCCGGCGGGGACGGCGGTGCGCGGCAGGTCGATGCGGATCTCCGCGTCGTCCCGCACCGCCTCCTCGGCGGCGGCGAGCCGCTCCTTGGCCTCGTTGAGCCGCTCGGTGTGCATGCCGCGCAGCCGGCCGGCGGTCTCCTCGCCCTTGGCCTGCATCTTGTCGGCCAGCGCCTTGGGGTCGTTGCGCCGGACCGCGCGCGCCTTGCCGTAGGCGGCGGACTTGGCCAGCCGCTGGCTCGCCTCGACCAAGTCCCGCTTCTGCCGCTTCACGTCGGCCTCGGCGTTGCGCACCAGCCGCTCGGCGGTCTCCTGCTCCTGCTCCAGCGCCTCCTGGTAGGCGGTGAAGTTGCCGCCGTACCAGGTGACTTCGCCGTCCCGCAGGTCGGCGATCTGATCCACCAGGTCGAGCAGCTCGCGGTCGTGGCTCACCAGCAGCAGCACGCCGGGGAAGGCGGCCACCGCGTCGTACAGCCGGGCGCGGGCCTGGGTGTCCAGGTTGTTGGTCGGCTCGTCGAGCAGCAGGACGTCCGGGCGGCGCAGCAGCAGCGCGGCGAGGTGCAGCAGGACGGCCTGGCCGCCGGAGAGCTGCCCGGTGGTGCGGTCGAGTTCGAGTTCGGTCAGGCCGAGCCGGTCGAGGGTGGCGCGGGCGCGCTCCTCGACGTCCCAGTCGTCGTCGAGCGCGGTGAAGTGCCGCTCGTCGACGTCTCCCGACTCGATGGCGTGCAGGGCCTCGCGCTTGCCCCGGATGCCGAGCGTCTCGTCCACCCGCTGGTCCGAAGCGACCGTCAGGTCCTGTGGCAGGTAGGCGAGTTCGCCCGCCACCCGGACGGTGCCGGAGACCGGGGTGAGCCGCCCGGCGATCAGCCGCAGCAGCGTGGACTTGCCCGCGCCGTTCAGCCCGATCAGCCCGGTGCGGCCGGGGCCGACCGCGAGGTGGAAGCCGCTCAGCACGCTGCGGCCGTCGGGCCACTCGAAGCCGAGGTCGGTGCAGAGGATGGAGGTGGTCGGTTGCGCCATGGAGGAGCCTCCTGCGTGGTTGCCGTGGAAAGGGGAGCAACACGGAGAGACACCGGGGACACGGGTGCGCAGTCGAACGGCCTGCTGCCCTGCCGAGGTCGCACTCGCGCCCGCACGCCGATGGGCACCCGGAGATGACACGGGTGTGGCGTGGCGCGGTGTCTCATGACCTCAGACGAGCAACGGCTTTCTCCAGACAGGCGGGGATGTGACGCCTCCGAGGCTACGCAGCCGCCGGGAGCCGCCGCAACGGAATTAAGTCCCGGGAGGAGTCCCGTTTAGGATCGGGGCATCATGACTGCCACTCTCGTCGTCAAGGACCTCGCCGCCGGCCACGGTGAGCGCACGCTGTTCGCCGGGCTCGACCTGGTCGTCGCCCCGGGCGACGTGATCGGGCTGGTGGGGGTGAACGGCGCGGGCAAGTCCACCCTGCTGCGGCTGCTCGCCGGGCTGGACACCCCCGAGGCGGGGAGCCTGCGGCTCAGCCCGCCGACCGCCAACGTCGGCCACCTCCCGCAGGAGCCGGAGCGCCGCGCGGGCGAGTCGGTGCGCGACTTCCTGGCCCGCCGCACCGGTGTGGCCGCGGCGCAGGCCGCGCTGGACGAGGCCACCGAGGGCCTGGTGGAGGGCCGCCCGGGCGCCGACGACGCGTACGCGGTGAGCCTGGACCGCTGGCTGGAGCTGGGCGGCGCCGACCTGGAGGAACGCGCCGAGGAGGTCGCCGGCACGCTCGGCCTGAAGGTCTCCCTCGACCTGCCGATGACCGCGCTCTCCGGCGGCCAGGCCGCCCGCGCGGGCCTGGCCTCGCTGCTGCTCTCCCGCTACGACGTGTTCCTGCTCGACGAGCCCACCAACGACCTCGACCTGGACGGCCTGGAGCGCCTGGAGTCCTTCGTCAAGGGTCTGCGGGCGGGCACCGTGCTGATCAGCCACGACCGCGAGTTCCTCGCCCGCACGGTCACCCGGGTGCTCGAACTCGACCTGCACCAGCAGCAGGTGAACCTCTACGGCGGCGGCTACGACGCCTACCTGGAGGAGCGCGCCATCTCCCGGCGGCACGCCCGCGAGGAGTACGAGGAGTACGCCGACACCAGGGCCGGGCTGGAGGCGCGCGCCCAGATGCAGCGCAACTGGCTGGAGCACGGCGTGCGCAACGCCCGTCGCAAGGGCGGCGACAACGACAAGAAGGCCCGCGCCCAGCGCGCCGAGTCCACCGAGAAGCAGGCCGCCAAGGCCCGGCAGACCCAGCGGATGATCGAGCGCCTGGACGTGGTCGAGGAGCCGCGCAAGGAGTGGGAGCTGCGGATGGAGATCGCCGCCGCGCCGCGCTCCGGCTCGGTGGTCGCCACGCTCCGGCAGGCCGCCGCCCGGCGCGGCGACTTCGCCTTCGGCCCGGTCGACCTGCAGATCGACTGGGCGGACCGGGTCGCCATCACCGGCGCCAACGGCGCGGGCAAGTCCACCCTGCTGGCCGCCCTGCTCGGCCGGCTGGAGCTGGACTCCGGCAGCGCCGCGCTCGGCTCCGGGGTGCAGATCGGCGAGGTCGAGCAGGCCCGCGGCCACCTCTTCGACGGCGGCGACGGCACGCAGCCGCTGCTGGACGCCTTCTCCGCCGCGGTGCCCGACGCCAACCCGGAGGACATCCGTACCCTGCTGGCCAAGTTCGGCCTCAAGTCGGTGCACGTGCTGCGCCCGGCGGCCACCCTCTCCCCCGGTGAGCGGACCCGGGCGGCGCTCGCCCTGCTGCAGGCCCGCGGGGTGAACCTGCTGGTGCTGGACGAGCCCACCAACCACCTCGACCTGCCCGCGATCGAGCAGTTGGAGGCGGCGCTCGCCTCGTACACCGGCACCCTGCTGCTGGTCACCCACGACCGGCGGATGCTGGACACCGTCGCGGTCAACCGCCGGCTGGTGGTGGCGGACGGCAAGGTCCGCGAAGCCTGACAGTTCTTGCCAGGTTGCGCCTTCGACTGCACGGCGCCTTCCACTGACGATCCCTCATGTGCTGTGCTGTCGCGCATGGTTGACAGTGCATCCAGCGAGGCGCCGACCTACCCGACGGTGCCGCTCCACCCGATGGCCGTCCCCGCCCAGGAGGCGGCCGACCGCTGCCGGGCCTTCCACGAGGTGATGGCCCGGCGCCGCACCGTCCGCGACTACGACACCCGTCCGCTGCCCGAGGGCGTGCTGGAGTGGGCGGTGCGCACCGCGGCGACCGCGCCCAGCGGGGCGCACGTCCAGCCCTGGCGGTTCGTCGTGGTGACCGACCCGGAGCGCAAGCGGCGGCTGCGGGAGGCCGCCGAGGCCGAGGAGCGGGAGTTCTACGGGCACCGGGCGTCCGCGGAATGGCTGGCCGCCCTCGCCCCGATCGGCACCGACTGGCGCAAGCCGTTCCTGGAGGACGCGCCCGCGGTGATCGTGGTCTTCGAGGTGCACAAGGGCCCCGACTCGCCCAGGCCCTACTACACGAAGGAGTCCGTGGGGATCGCGGTCGGCCTGCTGCTCGCCGCCCTGCACCAGGCGGGCCTGGCCACCCTCACCCACACCCCCAGCCCGATGCGCTTCCTCAACGAGGTCTGCGACCGCCCGCCGGAGGAGCGCGCCGCCTACGTCATCCCGGTCGGCTACCCCGCCGAGGGCGCCCGCGTCCCGGACCTGGAGCGCAAACCGCTGGAGGAGGTCCTGGTGCGGCTCTGACCGGCCCGGGAGGCGTCCGGAACCAGATATCCCCTGGTCGGGGCGGTATCACATGGTTCATACTCCGCTCCATGTATTACTCCACCGACGCATCTGACAACGCTCCGCAGCCGATCACCACGGGCCGCCCGCCGGAGCACCTCGCCCTCGACGGGGGCGTCCACCTGCGCCGCCGCCGGGTCGGTGACGCCCCCGGACTCAACGCGGCGGTGACGGCCAACCTCGACCACCTGCGCCCGTGGATGCCCTGGGCCCAGCAGACGCCCACCCTCTCCGGCAGCCTGGAGATGTCGGTGCGCGGCGAGCAGATCTGGGAGCAGGGCACCGACTTCATGTACGTCCTCGGGCTGGACGACGACCCCGCCAAGGTGATCGGCGCGCTGGGCCTGCACGGCCGGATCGGCCCCGGCGCGCTGGAGATCGGCTACTGGGTCGACCGCGAGCACACCGGGCGCGGCCTGGCCACCGCCGCCGCCCGCGCGCTCACCGGCGCCGCCCTCGGCCTGCCGGGCATCGAGCGGGTCGAGATCCACTGCGACGAGGCCAACGCCGCCAGCGCCGCCGTCCCGCGCAAGCTCGGGTACGCCCTGGACCGGATCGCCGACGAGGAGCCCACCGCCCCGGCGGAGACCGGCCGGAAGATGATCTGGGTCCACCAGGGCTGAGCGGCCGCCGGGCACACGTCAGCACCGCGGGAGGGCAGGCGCCTCCCGCGGTGCTTTCGCGTTCGGAGGGGGGCCGGAAGGGGGTGACGGGCCGTCAGCGGCGGGCGATCCGTTCGATCAGGGACTGCCAGCTGTCGGCCAGCGCCCGGCCGGCCGCGGTGCGGTCCGCGTCCTCGGCCGGGTCGGCGGACAGGTAGAGCAGCAGCGGGCCCTCGAGCGCGCTGGTGAGCTGGAGCGAGAGGCTGTCCACCTCGGGGACGCCCAGGCGGGCCTGGGTCAGCAGCATCCTGATGTGCGGCCGGGAGAACATCGGGCTGCCGGCCGCCGGGATGGGCGCCTTGCGGTCCAGGGTGGCCCGGGCCAGCTGGTGACGCCCCACCAGGAAGTCGATCCGGGCCCGGCCGTAGGCGATCAGCCGGTCGACCGGGTCGGCGCCGGGGCCGAGCGGCGGCGGGCCGCTGAGCACCCGGGCCTGCAGGGCGTGCTCGTCGTGGTCGAGCAGCGCCCGGAAGATGCCCGCCCGGGTGCCGAAGCGACGGAAGACCGTGCCCTTGCCGAGGCCCGCCCGCTCGGCGAGGCCGTCCATGGTGACCTTCTCCACGCCCAGCTCGTCGATCATCTCGCGCGCCGCCGCCAGCAGCAGCACGCGGTTGCGGGCGGCGTCCGCCCGCTCGGCGGGGGGTTCGCCGAAGGGCACCAGCGGTCTGTCCATGGGACCAACCTACCGCCCGGGAAGATAACCGGGGTACAGTCCGTTTAGGTGATGCCGGGCCCGATCCCACGGGCACCGCCACTTCGCCGTGCCGCCGACCCGCCACGCCCCGGACCCGCCGGGGCGACCGACCATGCTCCTGGAGAACCTGTCATGAACCTGTTCCGCCTGGACGCCAGCATCCTGCCCGCCGCCTCCTCCAGCGCCGAGATCGCCGACGCCGCCCAGGCCGAGTGGGCCGCCGCCCACCCGGAGGGCACCGTCACCAGCCGCCACCTCGGCACCGACCCGCTGCCCGGCGACGCCTGGACCCACGCCACCCTCGGCAGCTTCACCCCCGAGGAGCAGCGCAGCCCCGAGCAGCGGGCCGCGCTGGCCACCGCCGCCGCCCTCGCCGAGGAGGTGCGCGCCGCGGACGCCGTCATCATCGCCGTGCCGCTCTACAACTACGGCGTCTCGCAGCACTTCAAGACCTGGGTCGACCTGGTCATCGCGGCCGCCGGCCCGACCGCCCAGCTGCTGAAGGACACCCCGACCCTGCTGGTCACCACCATCGGCGGCGGCTACGGCCCCGGCACCCCGCGCGAGGGCTGGGACCACTCCACCCCGTACCTGGAGCGCGTCCTCGGCGACATCTGGGGCGGCGAGCTGACCGTGGTCAAGCGCGAGCTCACGATGGCCGCGGCCAACCCGGCGATGGCCGAACTCAAGCCGCTCGCCGAGCAGTTCCACACCGAGGCGCTGGACGCCGCGCGCAAGGCCGGCCGTAGCCTGGTCCGCGGCTGACGCCCCCGCGGCGACCCGGCGTCCACCGCGCCGAGCTCCCGCGGGCGGGTGTCACCGGCTGCCGACCGCCTGCGGGAGGGCGTCGAGGGCGGCCAGGTCATCGGCGGTCAGGGTCAGCCCGGCCGCGCCGGCGTTCTGCGCGAGGTAGCGCGGGGTCTTGGTGCCGGGGATCGGGATGACGTACTCGCCCTGGGCGAGGACCCAGGCGAGGGCGATCTGGGCCGAGGTGGCGCCGTGCCGGTCCGCGACGGCCTGCACGCGGTCGACCAGCGGCTGGTTGGCCTGGAGGGCGTCGGGCTGGAAGCGCTCCAGCTGGGCCCGCAGGTCGCCGGGCGGCAGGTCGGCGGGGGTGGTGAAGCGGCCGGTGAGCAGGCCGCGGCCGAGCGGGGAGAACGGCAGGAAGGCGATGCCCTGCCGCTCGGTGTAGGGGAGGACCTCGGCCAGGGCGCCGCGGCTCCACAGCGAGAGCTCGGACTGCACCGAGGCCACCGGGTGGACGGCCTGGGCCCGCCGGATCTCCTCGACCGTCACCTCGGAGAGCCCGATCGCCCGGGCCTTTCCGGCGGCGACCGCCTCGGCGAGGACGCCCCAGCTCTCCTCCAGCGGGACGGCCGGGTCGACCCGGTGCAGCTGGTAGAGGTCGACGTGGTCGGTGCCGAGCCGCCGCAGGGACTCGTCGATGGAGCGGCGGATGTGCTCCGGCCGCCCGTCGCGGACCATCCGCTCGCCGTTCGGGCCGACGGTCAGCCCGACCTTGGTGGCCAGGAACGCCCGCTCCCGCCAGCCGTCGGCCAGCGCCCGGCCCACCAACTCCTCGTTGACGTAGGGACCGTAGTAGTCGGCGGTGTCGATCAGGGTGACCCCGGAGTCCACCGCCGTGCGGATCACCTCCACCGAGGTCCGCTCGTCCCACCCGGTCGGGTCGTAGGCCCAGGACATCCCCATGCAGCCCAGGCCCACCGCGCCGACCGCCGAACCGCCCTGACCCACCGTCCGCTGCTGCATCCCGACTTCCCCTCGTCTCGCTGATCGCGTCTGCGGGAGCCACCCTGCCGGTTGGAGTGCACTCGAAGTCAACCCCGGATGATCAGGCGAAGGGAGCCTTAAGGACGGGTCAAGTGCCGGCCGGGTGCTTGACGCGCGCAGTTGGTCTAGTCCATTTTGAGTTGCACCGGACGGCCTCAGCCGCCCGCCCTGCACCGTGCTCAAGGCCCGTCCCCCGGACGGGCGTTCAGGACCGACCCCCACCGGTCCGGCGACCGCGCTCCCCCACGGACCTCCACGCGGTCAGGCCGGGCTACGTCCCGAAAGGCACCCCCATGCCCCGCGCGCTCCACCGCAGCCACGCCGCCTCCCGGCGCGGCAAGCTGCTCCCGCTCGCCTGCGCCACCGTCGTCGCGGCCGGCGCGCTCGCCACCCTGGCCTCCGGCGCGGACGCCGCCGCCGTCAACGTGCTGGCCAACCCCGGCTTCGAGTCCGGCTCGCTCGGGGCGTGGAGCTGCGCCAACGGCACCGGAACGGTCGTCACCTCGCCGGTGCACGGCGGCAGTTACGCGCTGAACGCGGCGGCGAGCAGCAGCGACACCGCCCAGTGCTCGCAGACCGTCGCCGTGCAGCCCAACACCACCTACAGCCTCTCCGCCTGGGTGCAGGGCCACTACGTCTACCTCGGCGCGACCGGCAGCGGCGTCACCGACCCGGCCACCTGGACGCCCGGCAACGGCGGCTGGCAGCAGCTCTCGGCCTCCTTCACCACCGGCGCGGCCACCACCAGCGTCACCGTCTACACCCACGGCTGGTACGGCCAGGGCGCCTACCAGGTGGACGACGTGGTGCTCTCCGGCCCGGCCGGCTCCTCCCCCTCGGCCTCGCCGTCGCAGTCCACCTCCCCCAGCGCCTCGGCCTCGCCCTCCCGGTCGGCGTCCCCGAGCGCCAGCCCGAGCCAGTCCGCCACCACCACCCCGCCGCCGGGCGTGGCGCTGCCGGTCGCACCGTACGTGGACATGGGCTCCTGGCCCACCCCCGTGCTCAAGGACATGGCCGCCGCGGGCAACCTGAAGTCCTTCACGCTGGCCTTCGTCACCTCCAACGGCTGCAAGGCCACCTGGTTCAACGCCTACGACCCGCGCACCGGTTGGGCCAAGGACCAGATCGACGCGCTGCGCGCCGCGGGCGGCGACGTCAAGGTCTCCTTCGGCGGCGCCTCCGGCACCGAACTCGCCCAGGCCTGCTCCACCGTGGACTCGCTCTTCGCCGAGTACGACGCCGTGGTCAAGGCCTACGACCTGAAGTACGTCGACTTCGACATCGAGGGCACCGCGGTGGTCGACTCCGCCGCCAACACCCGCCGCTCCGCCGCGCTCGCCAAGCTCCAGCAGGCCCACCCCGGCCTCAAGGTCTCGCTGACCCTGCCGGTGCTCCCCGAGGGCCTCACCGCGGACGGCGTCAGCGTGGTCCGCTCGGCCCGCGACGCCGGCGTCACCGTGGACGTGGTCAACGTGATGGCGATGGACTACAACCGGCCCACCACCGACTACGGCACCGACGCCGTCCAGGCCGGCCAGAGCACCCACGACCAGCTGGCGACGCTCTACCCCGCCAAGACCGACGCCCAGCTGTGGGCGATGACCGGCATCACCCCGATGCTCGGCGAGAACGACGACCACGGCATCTACAACCAGGCCGACGCCCAGCAGCTCGTCACCTTCGCCCAGCAGCACCACCTCGGCGAACTGGCCTTCTGGGAGATGACCCGCGACGCCGCGGCGTGCACCGGCGGCCCGCTCTACAAGTGCACCAACGTGACGCAGTCGCCGTACGAGTTCTCCAAGATCTTCGCCCAGTACAAGGGCTGAGCGGGCTGAACTCCGCGAGTTGACGCCCCGCCAGGAGACGCCCCGCCGCGACCCGCTCCCGGCGGGGCGTTCCCCTGGGGCGTTCCCGTCGGCGGTGGAAACTCGCAGGCCACCGCCGCCGGTCGTCCGCCAGAATGACCCGCATGTCTCGACTCGACGCCGATCGCCTCCTCGCCGCCCTGGACCCGCTCCCCTACCGCGAGCGGAACACGCTGCTGGCCCGGGCGGTGCGGGAGGCGTCGCCCGCCGAGGTCGACGCGCTGATCGAGGAGCTGGCCGGACGGGGCTGGTTCGAGCTGCGGCTGGCCGTGTTCGCGGCGGTGGTCGCGGCCCGGACCGACCGGCTGGCGGGGTGGCTCACGCATCCGGACCGGGAGGTGCGCGGGCGGGCGATCCGCGCGGTGCGGGACCTGCCGGTGCCGGACGAGGCGGTGGTGGCCGCGTACCGGGACGGGTCGATGGAGGTCCGCGCCGGTCTGCGGAACGCGGTGGTGCTCGGCCGGCGGACGGCGCTCGCCGAGCGCCTGCTGCCGCAGGTGCGGGAGCACTGGGGCGCGGCGGAGGCCGCGGCGCTGCTGCCGGCCTGCTCCCCCGCGGTGATCGCCGCCGAGCTTCCGGGCCTCGCACACGCCGTCAACTCCTGGTACCGGCTGGCCACCTGGCATCCCGACCTGGTGCTGGACCACGCCGAGCGCGAGCTCGCCGGCTGGCCGACGGAGGACCGCAGCGGGTGGTGGCAGCAGCACGACGACAGCGTCCTGGAGGCCCTGCCGCTCCGGCCCGCCCGGGTGCTGGAGCTGCTGGAGCGCTTCGGCCCGCGCTACTTCTCCAGCCGGCTCGCCGCGAGCTTCGGCCACCTGGCCCGGCTCGACGTGGAGCGCGCCACCGCCTGGCTGGCCCACCCGGACCGCGCCCCGCGGCACTGGTCGCCGCTGCCCTCCCGCGCCGCGCTGCGCCTGCTCGCCCGCGCCGAACCGGCGGCGCTGCCCGCGCTGGGCCGCCGCTGGCTGGCCGAGCCGCACCGGCTGGCCGCCCTGCTGCGCGCACTCCCGCCGTCCCGCCGGTCCGCCTTCCTGGACCTGGCGCGCGGCGAACTGCCGCTCACCGAAGCACAGTTGACGGACCAGGTGCTGAAGCTGCTGCCGCGCGAGCGGCGCTGGGCGGAGGTCCGCCGGCTGCGCGAGGAGGCGCTCGCACAGGGGCGCGAGGAGCGGGAGCTGCGCCACCTGACGGCCCTGCTGCCGCCCGCCGACGCACGTCCGGAACTGCTGGCCGCCACCCGCCGGCCGGACGCGGACGAGCGCGCCGCCGCCTGGCGGCACCTGGTGGCCGTCGCGGCCGCCGACGCCGACCCGGCGGCCACCTCCGGCCTGCTCGCCGAACTGCGCCGGGTCCGCAACGAGCGGGACCCGGTCCGTCAGGCCGCCCTGACCGCACTCGCCACCGGCTTCCCGGCGTACCGCCTCACCGACGAACACTCCGAACCGCTCCGCCAGTTGGCCACCGAGGCGCTGGCCGCCCGGGACCTCTCCGCGGCGAGCCGGAGCGCGCTCGGCACGCTGGCGCTCGCCGTGCTGCGTGCGCACCCCACCGGCGAGCGGCCCGCGCTGCTCGGCTGGGCGCTCGAGACGGTGGAGCAACTGACCGCCCGCACCGGCGCGTTGGCCCTCGGCTCACTGGAGGGCAAGCTCCGGCGCGGCCAGCAGAAGCAGGTGCTGGACGCGCTGCGGCCGTGGCTGGACCGGGAGGACCGGCACGGGCGGCACGCCCTGCTGTTCGCGCTGGTCCGGGCGCTCGGGCGGCGCGCCGAACTGCTGCCCGAACTCGGCGAGCGGCTGCTGGGCGTGCTGCGCACCGGGCGGGACGAGGAGTTCACCACCGCGCTGGACCTCTGGCTGGAGCCGCGCCGCGGCCGCGGTGAGCGGATCCTGACCGCGATCGAGATCGAACCCTCCGCGGTGGTGCTGTGGCGGGTCCGACGCCACCTGGGCCGGGTCCGCACCGACCTGCTGGACCTGCTGCTGGCCGACGCCCCGCCGTACGGGCGGTTCCTGCGCCGCGGCGAGCTGCGTCCGCTGCCGGAGGCGTACGACGCGGACCGCTGGCTGCCCCGGCAGGTGGAGCGGCTGGCCGGCTTCCTCGCCGCGATCGCCGCCGACCCGGAGCGCAGCGGCACCGAGCGGGCCTCGGCGATCGGCCGGGCGGCGCTGCTGCCGCACCACGGGCGGCGCCTGGTGCGACGCCACCTCGACGACGGCGACACCCTGCTCGCCGAGGCGGCGCTCGGCGCGCTGCCGTGGACGGACGACCCGGCCGCCGCACTGCCGGAGCTGCTGGCGCACGCCGGCGACGACCGGGCCCGGGTCGCGGTCCACGCCGCCGGGCGGGCCGCCCGGTTCGCCCCGCCGGACCGACTCGTGGCCGTTCTCCACGAGTTGGCGACCCGCACCGAGGGCGTCAAGGTCACCTCGCGCAAGGAGGCGGTGCGGCTGGCCGCCCGGTTCCTGCCGCCCGCGCAGGCCGCCGAGCTGCTCGCCGCGGCCTTCCACGCACCCGGCCAGCACCCGGACGTGCGGGCCGCCGCGGCCGCCTGGACCTCCGGCCTGCTGGACGCCGAGCCGGTCTGGGCCCTGCTCGCCGAGGCCGCCGACGCCCCGGAGCCGCAGGTGCGGCGGGCGGTGCTCGGGGTGACGCCGTTCCGGCTGGAGTCCCGGCACCACGCGCGCTACGCCGCCCTGGTGGCGGCGGTCGCGACCCGGCCGTCCGCCGACCCGGACCAGGCGGCGGCCCGGGCGGCCATCGCGATCCTGCCGACCTGGGCCGGGTACGTGCCCGCGGCGGCCGATCCGCTGCCGGAGCTGGTCGCCGACCTGGACGACCGCGGCCGTTGGCGGCAGGCGGCGGAGGCGCTGCGCCGGCTGGCGGTCTCCGGCCAGGCCCACCCCGTCGGCGGGGCGGCGCCCGGCAGCCTGTTCGGGCGGGCGGTGGCGATGCTGCTGACCGCCGACGGGCAGGCGGAACCCGGGCCCTCCGCGCTGCGGGACCTGCCGGCCCGGCAGCGGATCGAGTCGCTGGCGGGGATCGAGCGCGACCCCTCGCACCGGTCGGCGCTGCTCGCGCTCGCCGACCAACTGGCGGGCCACCAGGAGCTGTTGGCGGTCCGCACCACCCTGCTGGTACGGGTGACGGACCCGGCGGGGCCGGACTTCGCCGCGGACCTGGACCGGTTGGCCGCCGCGCTGGACGGTCGGCCGGTGCTGGCCGGGCGGATGGCGGAGCGGCTCGGCATGGCCATCGCGGGCGGTGAGCTGCCGCCCGCGGCGGCGATCGCCCCGGTGCGGGCGCTCGCCGAGCGCGGCGCGCTGGTGCCCGGACTGCTGGCGGTGTCGGCGGCCGCCCGGCTGGGGCCGCGCCACGACTGGTCCGGCGGCTGGCGGGAGCTGCTCGGCGTGCTGCGGGTCCACCCGGAGCCGGAGGTGCGGGCGGCGGCGTACGAGGTGCTCACCGTCCGGGAGTGACCGCGCGTCCCGGTGACGCCGCCGACGGCGGTGGCGTCACCGTTCCCGAGGCGGCGTCACCGCCGGCCGGGTGAGCGGGAGACCACGGGCGGGTGACGGATCGGCGCGGCTGATTGACGTGATGACACATCCGGGTGACGTTCCGTCAGCCGGAGTGACCGGCCGGGCCCGGTGGCGGCCGGTCAGGACTACGATCGATCAATGACGGAGATGACTCAGCGAGAGACGGCACAGCCCCTGACCACACACCGGACCGCGGCCGAGACCGCCGACCTGGCAGCCAGGTTCCCCGCGCTGCACGCACCGCAGCGATGGGAGTGGGGCGGCATCGACGCCCAGTTCTCGGTGCAGCTGCCGGCCGACGAGCTGATCACCAACATCCACCTGGTGGGCTTCGTCGAGGGCCGGGTGGTGCTGTGCCGGGACACCCGCGGCCACTGGTTCCTCCCGGGCGGTACCCGGGAGGCCGAGGAGAGCGTGGAGTCCTGCCTGGAGCGGGAGTTGCGCGAGGAGGCGGGCGCGAGCCTGGCCGGCCCGCCCACCTGGATCGGCGCCCACCGCGCCGTCGCCGACGGGCCCGTCCCCTACCGCCCCTGGCAGCCCCACCCGGTCAAGGCCTGGCTCTGGGGCTGGGCCGAGGTCGTCCTCGACTCGGCCCCCACCAACCCCGCCGACGGCGAGCAGGTCGTCGAGGTCCGCCCCGTGACCCCCGCCGAGGCCCAGCACCTCCTCACCCACCATCGCGAACCCTGGTGGGCCGAACTCGTCGCCCTGGCGGTGGAGTCGCACTCCGCCACCTGAGGCGAGTCGCTCAGCGGGTCGGGCGGCGGCGGGCGAGCAGGAGGGCGCCGACCACCAGCGTGGCGGCGACCGCGGCGGCGACGGCCACCACCCAGGTCGGCGTCCCGGCCTTCGCCGGGGCCGGGTCGGCCGCCCGCACCGTGGGGGCGGTGGAGGCGCTCGGCCCCTGCGTGGGCGTGGCGGTGGCGGCCGCCGGGCTGCTCGGCGGGTCGGCGGGCAGCGCGGTGACGTCGAGTTCCGCCTCGCCGCGGCCGAGCGTGGGGAACCCGGACTCGACGACCACCTTCCAGTGTCCGGGCGGCAGTTGGCGGGCGGTGGTGTAGATCCCGGGCGGTCCGGCGACGGCCACCAGCGGCCAGGGGCCGAGGGCGCGCCCGTCCGCGCTGGTGGCGTTCACGGCGCCGGCGACCTTCTCGTCGACCGGGTCGTGGTCGTTCTGCCAGGTGGCGGTCACCGTGAGGTGGCCGTCGACCAGGCTGGTGACGGCGAAGGCGATGGTGTCGCCGTGGGCGCCGGCCGGCTGTCCCGCGCCGAGCACGGTGAGGCCCGCGAGGGCGGTGGTGGTGAGGGCGGTGGCGAGGCTGCGCAGGCGCACGTCGGGGAGCTCCTGATCGTTCGTGAGGTCATCGCGGAGAGCGGACGGGGCGGGACGGGAGCGCGCGCTCCCGCCCCGCCGGTGGTGCCGGGCCGTCAGGACGCGGCCTGGACGCTCCAGTTCTGGTACGCCTGCCCGTTGGGCTGCTGCAGCTCCAGCAGCCAGCCGCCGTAGTACCAGCGCTTGCTGGTGCCGAGGACGAGGGTGGAGTCCTTGGCGGTCAGCGCGTAGCAGTGGTCCGCGGCGCCGATCCGCCACTTCTGGGCGTCGGCGGCCGAGCACGGCTGCTGCGCCACGTACTGGCCGGCGACCGCGGCGCCGCCGAGTTGGAGGCACTTGTCGGACTTGACCGAGCGGATCCGGACGTAGCCGTCGCCCGCGTCGTCGAACAGCCACTGCTGGTTGGCGTAGCCGGTCCGCTGGTAGCCGATCAGCACGGCGCCGTCGCGGGTGGAGCCGCCCCACATGTCGGCGGCCTGTCCGGTGAGGTTGTTGATGACCAGGTAGCGGGTGCCGGGGGTGGTCGGGGCGGGTCCGGCGGCCTTCAGGCTGCGGAAGGCGGTGGCCGGGCCGGGCTTGCCGACCTTGCCGCCGGCGTCCTGGACGGCGACGGCGACCTTGTACGCGGTGTCCGGCTTCAGGTTGACCAGGCGGACGACGGTGGAGGTGACGACGGCCAGCGAGCGGCCGTTGACCTGGACGTCGTAGCCGCGGGCTCCGGCGACCGCCGGCCAGCTGAGCAGCGCGGAGACGGCGGTGGTCTGACCGACCGTCACCTTGGGCGCGGTGGTCGGGCCGGTCGGGCTCGGCGCCGGGCTGGTGGGGCCGTCCGTCGCGGAGTGCGTCGGGCTCGGGGTGGTCGTGCTCGGGCTGGGCGAGGCCGACTTGGTCGGCGTCGGGGTCGGGGTGGGAGTCGGGGTCGGCGTCGGGTTGGTGCCGCCGTTCGCGAACAGGAAGCGGTTGTTGGCGATGTTCCAGTGCGTGGCCAGGTAGCTGCCCGGCTGCGGGTCGGTGTTGAAGTAGTCGTCGTGGTTGCAGTCGAGGCGCTCGTCCTCGGCCCGGTTGGGGCAGAGGGTCTGCATCTTCGGGTAGTACGGCGAGTCGGAGTAGCACATGATGTCCCACTCGTCGACGCAGTGGCCGCCCTTGCTGGTGTGCGGGGCGCTGTTGTTGACGGCGCCGAGGTTGTGGCCGAGCTCGTGGGCGGCGGTGGAGCCGCTCCAGCAGCCGCTGTCGGTGCGGCCGTAGGACGGGCCGAAGTTCGACTGGTTGTCCTGGCCCGGGCGCTCGTCGCCCGCGAAGGTGCCTATGCCGCAGTACACGTCCGCGTCCGCGAAGATCATGTACTTGCGGTCCTGGCGGTTGAAGCCCTGCCCGGCGAGCGCCTTGTTGGAGGCGCCGAACTCCTGCATCGCCGCGGCGGGCAGCTCGACGTCCAGCACCGCCGCCGAGCAGTCGGCCTCGGTGACGAACCGGATGTGCCGGACGCCGCCGGTCTCCTGGGCGCTGGCGTTGTAGATGACGTCGGTGTCCGCCGCCCACTTCTTGAAGGAGGCGAGGTACTGCCCGAACCGGTCCTTGCCCGGGGCGTGCACGTACAGCACCTGCACGCGGTTGCCGGTGGTGCCGTCGCCGTCGCAGACCACCTTGGAGCCGTCGGCCGCGGCCGGCGCCGCGGCGGCGGGGGTTCCGGTGCCCGCGGTGGGCCCGGCCAGCGACTGGCCGGTCTGCAGGTCGAGGACGGGCGGCGCGTCGGCCAGCAGGTCCGCGGCGGCGGGCGCGTCGCCGCCGGTCGGCACCAGGTCGGCGGGCTTCTGCTCCCCGGTGACGGCCGGCGGGGTGTCCTTGTGCACGTCCACGCCGGGCGGTGGGGCGTCCGGTCCGTGGGTGCACTGCCCTTCGCTGTCGGCCTTGAAGACGCCGACGCAGCGGTCGCCGCTGGCAGCCGGGACGAGGCCGCCGTAGACCAGTCCGCGTGCCGGGTCGTCCTTGGGGACGGAGGTGACCGGGACGGGCGTGTCGTGGTGCAGCGGGGCGGTGGCCGAGGTCGGCTCCACCTCCTGCACCACCGCGGCGTCCGCCGAGGTGTGCAGGTCCCGGCCGCCCTCCACCACGGTGCCGATGGTGAGGGCGCCGGCGATCAGTCCCGCGGTGAGGGCGGTCGCGGTGAACAGTCGTCCGCGGGGGCTGCGACGGCGGTGCGATGGGATCTTGCGCGACATGGGTCTCCTTGTCGGCCGACGAGGGATGTGGTGAGTGCCGACACATGGGAGATCCCTGGAACCACAGGGGATAACAGAAATCGCACGGAAATTCTGAAACTGTTCGGATCCGCCGCCGCGGGGCGGGTGTTCAGCGCCCGGGAGCGTCCGCCGGACGGCCGAAGCGGACCGGCACGCCGGGCGAGTACAGCACGCTCACCGGCGGCCCGTCCGGCGCCGGGAGCCCGGCCGCGGCCACCAACTCGTCCTCGAAGTCGAGGAGTTCCGCCCGGTGCAGCGGCCAGCGCGGATGGGTGTTGGGCAGGTACAGCGTCCGCCCGTACGCGGCGACGTGCAGGCCCCAACGGGCCGTCAGGAAGTGTTCGAGTCCGGTCGGCCGCTCGATCCGCGCACCGACGCGGACCGTGATCCGACTGCGCGCCCCGCGCGGTCCGGGCCAGCGGCGGCGGCTGGTGTAGCTGATGGTCGCGCCCTCGCGGCGGATCGCCATCCCGGCCCACGTGTAGGGCAGCCGGAAGGCGCTGCGGGCCACCGCGACCGGCAGGAGCCTGGAGGCCTCCAGCGAGCGGAACACCACGCCGCGCCGCCCGTGCCGGTCGACCGAGTAGAGCCGGACGTTGGTCTCCGGGAAGGTGCCGAGGTAGGGGATGCCCGGCAGCCGCAGCCATCCCACCCGGTGCATCCGGAACGCCACCAGGCCGACGTAGCTGAGCCCGTCGTGGGTGTCGGGCACGGTCCCGGCCGGCAGCAGCGGCGCGACGTCCGCGGGGTCGACGGCCCAGTGCAGGAAGGACAGGTCGAGCCAGGACTGGGTGAGCAGCGTGTCCGGCACCGCGCGCACCGGGTCGGGCGTGATCGGCTCCGCGGGAACAGGGACCAGGGCCATGCCGCCAGGGTCCCACGCCGGACCGGCCCGGGCCGACCGATCGCGGTCGGCCCGGGCGGCAACTCGGCTGCCGGGGGCGCTACTTGGTCAGGCCGGCCCGGCGCAGCGCGTCGGCCATGGCGCTGTTGGCGGGCGCGGGGGCCTGGGCGCGGTCGTTGCCGCGGCGGTCCTGGCGGGGCGGCCGGGAGTCGCGCTGGTTGCCGCCCCGACCGGCGTCACGGCCCTCCCCACGGCCGCCGTCGCGGCCACCGTCGCGACCCCCGTCCCGTCCGCCGTCGCGGCGGCCGGGCCCGGCGCCCGGAGTGGTGTCGTCGTCGAGGCGCAGGGTGAGGCCGATCCGCTTGCGCGGGACGTCGACGGCGGTGACCTTGGCGCGGACGATGTCGCCGGGCTTGACCACCTCGCGCGGGTCCTTGACGAAGTTCCTGGACAGCGCGGAGACGTGCACCAGGCCGTCCTGGTGGACGCCGATGTCGACGAAGGCGCCGAACGCGGCGACGTTGGTGACCACGCCCTCCAGGATCATGCCCACCTCGAGGTCGGCGATCTTCTCGACGCCGTCCTTGAAGGTGGCGGTCTGGAAGGCGGGGCGCGGGTCGCGGCCGGGTTTGTCGAGCTCGCCGAGGATGTCGGTGACGGTCGGCACGCCGAAGGTGTCGTCGGCGAAGTCGGCGGCCCGCAGCGAGCGGAGCACCGCGCCGTTGCCGATCAGGGCGCGCAGGTCGCCGCCGGTGGCGGTGAGGATGCGGCGCACCACGGGGTAGGCCTCGGGGTGGACCGCGGAGGCGTCCAGCGGGTCGTCGCCGTCGGGGATGCGCAGGAAGCCGGCGCACTGCTCGAACGCCTTCGGGCCGAGCCGGGCGACGTCCTTGAGCGCCTTGCGGGTGCGGAACGGCCCGTTGGCGTCGCGGTGGGCGACGATGTTGTCGGCGAGCGTGCCGGTGATGCCGGAGACCCGGGTGAGCAGCGGGGCGGAGGCGGTGTTGACGTCCACGCCGACCGCGTTGACGCAGTCCTCGACCACGGCGTCCAGGGAGCGCGAGAGCTTCAGCTCGCTCAGGTCGTGCTGGTACTGGCCGACGCCGATCGACTTGGGGTCGATCTTGACCAGCTCGGCCAGCGGGTCCTGCAGGCGGCGGGCGATGGAGACGGCGCCGCGGATCGAGACGTCCAGTCCGGGCAGCTCCTGGGCCGCGAAGGCGGAGGCGGAGTACACCGACGCGCCGGCCTCACTGACCATCACCTTGGTCAGCCCCAGCTCGGGGTGACGCTTGATCAGGTCGACGGCGAGCTTGTCGGTCTCCCGGGAGGCGGTGCCGTTGCCGATCGCGACCAGGTCCACGCCGTGCTTCGCGGCGAGCACCGCGAGGGTGTGCACGGCCGCGTCCCACTTGTTGGCGGGCTGGTGCGGGTAGACGGTCTCGTGGGCGAGCACCTTGCCGGTGGCGTCGACGACGGCGACCTTGACGCCGGTGCGGAAGCCCGGGTCGAGGCCCATGGTGGCGCGGGTGCCGGCCGGGGCGGCGAGCAGCAGGTCGCGCAGGTTGGCGGCGAACACCCGCACCGCCTCGTCCTCGGCCGCGCCGCGCAGCCGGGTGCGCAGGTCGATGCCGAGCCGGACCAGGACGCGGGTGCGCCAGGCCCAGCGGACGGTGTCGGTGAGCCACTTGTCGGCGGGGCGGCCGCGGTCGGCGATGCCGAAGCGGGCGGCGATCCGCTGCTCGTAGTCGCTCGCGCCGGGCAGGTCGGCCTCCTGGTCGCCGTCGTACGGCGAGAGTTCGAGGTCGAGCACCTCCTCCTTCTCGCCGCGCAGCATCGCCAGGATGCGGTGCGAGGGGAGCCTGGTGAACGGCTCGGCGAAGTCGAAGTAGTCGGCGAACTTGGCGCCGTCCTGCTCCTTGCCGTCGCGGACGGTGGCGACCAGGCGGCCGCGGGTCCACATCCGCTCGCGCAGCGAGCCGACCAGGTCGGCGTCCTCGCCGAAGCGCTCGACCAGGATGGCGCGGGCGCCGTCCAGGGCGGCGGGGGCGTCGGCGACCTGCTCGTTCAGGAAGGTCGCGGCGAGCGCGGCCGGGTCCTGGCCCGGGTCGGCGAGCAGGGTGTCGGCGAGCGGCTCCAGGCCGGCCTCGCGGGCGATCTGCGCCTTGGTGCGGCGCTTCGGCTTGTAGGGGAGGTAGATGTCCTCCAGCCGGGCCTTGGAGTCGGCGGCGAGGATCTGGGCGCGCAGCGCGTCGTCCAGCTTGCCCTGCGCCGCGATCGACTCCAGCACCGCGGCGCGGCGCTCCTCCAGCTCGCGCAGGTAGCGCAGCCGCTCCTCCAGGGTGCGCAGCTGGGTGTCGTCGAGGGCGCCGGTGACCTCCTTGCGGTACCGGGCGATGAAGGGGACGGTCGAGCCGCCGTCGAGCAGCTCGACGGCCGCCTTCACCTGGCCTTCGCGGACGCCCAGCTCCTCGGCGATCTTGCGTTCGACGGGCATGGTCACGATGCCGGTCACCCTTTCCTGACTCGCTTGCGCACCCTCACCCGCATGCGCACTGTCGCCGTGCATTCTGGCAGGTCCGGCCGACGGAATCCGGCGGGCCGGGTGGACCGCCCTGGCGTGGCGCGTTCCGGGGACGCGCGGGGACACGCGCCGCCGCCGGGATCAACCCGCCCCATTCGTCTGATATGAGAGAGATCGCATGGTCACTCGGCAGAGTTGGAGGACGCGGTGGCGCAGGCCCCGATCCAGGTCACCACCCCGCCGGCCGCGCCGTACCGCTGGAACCGCCCCGCCAGCTGGCCCCGCGAGGTGCTCACCCTCGGCGCCTACTGGCTGGCCAGCCGGATGCTGATGATCGGACTGCTCCGCTCCGGCAAGGCCGAACCCGCCATCGAGGTGCACCGGATCTACCACGGCTGGTACCAGGTGCTGCGCACCGGCACCTTCCCGGTCGACGACGTGACCTGGCAGTACCCGCCCGGCGCGGCGCTGCCGATGCTCGCTCCCGGCGCACTGCCGTTCCTGACGTACCTTCAGGCCTTCGTGCTGCTGATGCTGCTCACCGACGCCGCGGCGCAGGCCCTGCTGCTGGCGGTCGCGCTGCGCTCCGGGCGGGCCCGGCCCGGGCGCTCCACCGCGGGCGCCTGGCTGTGGGCGCTCGCCCTGCCGCTGCTGCTCGGCCTGCCGTTCGGCCGCTACGACCTGCCGGTCACGGCCTTGGCGATGGCCGCGCTCCTGCTGCTGCCCGCCCGGCCCCGGCTGGCCGGCGCGCTCGCCGGGATCGGCGCCCTGGTCAAGGTCTGGCCCGCGCTGACCGTGCTCGGCACCCCGCGCGGCCGCACCACCCGCCAGGCCTGGACCGCCACCGCGCTCTCCGCCCTCGCCCTGCTGCTGGTGCTCGCCGCGCTCTTCGCGCACACCTTCGACTTCCTGCACGCCCAGCGCGGCCGCGGCGTGGAGATCGAGTCGCTCGGCGGCAGCGCCCTGCAGGTCGCCCGGCTGTACGGCTGGCCCGGCGAGGTGGAGCAGCACTACGGCTCGCTGGAGTTCCTCGGCCCGCACGTCCACCGGGTCTCCCAGCTCTCGCTGCTGCTCACCGCCGCCGCGTTCGGCTGGCTGCTGCTGTGGCGGCTGCGCGCCCGCCGCTGGACCTCCGCCACCCCGTACGACGCCGCGCTCAGCGCCGTCCTGCTGTTCACCGTCACCAGCCGGGTGATCTCCCCGCAGTACCTGATCTGGCTGATCGGGCTGGCCGCGGTCTGCCTGACCGTCCGGGAGAGCTGCCAGCGGCCGATCGCGCTGCTGCTGCTCCCGGCGATCGGCATCACCACCATCGACTACCCGCTGTTCTTCGACGCGATGCAGGTCGGCGGCTGGCGGCCGACCGTCGTCATCCTGGCCCGCAACGGGCTGCTGCTGACCGCCGGCGCCTGGTCCGCCGCCCGGCTGTGGCGGGCCACCGTCTCCCCCGCCGCCGAGCCCCACCCGGCCGCCAGCCCCGCGCGGCCCGATCCGGTGCAGGCCGCCTGACGCCCCGTCGGCGCGCCGGCCGTACACTCCCACGCATGGCCGACACCCCGCTGGACCGGCTCGCCGCCGGCAAGTACCTGCTGATCACCAGTTACAAGAAGGACGGCACCGGCGTGCCGACTCCGGTCTGGATGGTCCGCGACGGCGACACCCTCGGGGTGTGGACCGTCGCCGACTCCTGGAAGGTCAAGCGGATCCGCCGCAACAGCGCGGTCCTGGTCGGCCCGTGCGACCTGCGCGGCAACCCAACCGGCGAGCCCGTCCCGGCCACCGCCGTGCTCGCCGACCCGGAGACCACCGCCCGCTACCGCACGCTGCTCGGCCGCAAGTACGGCCTGATCGGCCGCCTCACGGTGTACGGCAGCAAGCTGCGCCGCGGCGCGTCCGGCACGGTCGGGATCACCATCACGCCGTCCTGACGGGCCGTCAGGCCTCGAAAGGCAGCAGCTCGGGGCGCTTGGCCGGGCGGCCGTCGCCGGAGGAGCGGCCGCGCAGGCGGCGGCCGATCCACGGGCCGAGGTGGGCGCCCAGCCAGCGGACGTCCTCGCGCAGCTTCTGCCCGCGGCCGCGGGTGTCCGGCTCGGCCAGCGGCGCCCGCCAGTCCTCGCCGGACGGGCGGCCGAGCGCCTCCAGCACCGCCAGCGCGACCCGCCGGTGGCCCTCCGGCGAGAGGTGCAGCCGGTCCTCCGCCCACAGCCGGCGGTCGTCGAAGACCGGCGCCGAGAACAGGTCGACCAGCACCACCCGGCCCGGGTTCTGCTCCACCAGCCGCTGCACGAAGCCCTTCATCCGCAGGATCGCGGGCAGCAGCCGGGAGCTCCCGGCGAGCCGCCGGGTCGGGTCGGTCGAGGTGAACATCACCACCGTGCGGCCGTCCGCGACCAGCAGTTCGGCGCACTCGCCGAGCCGCAGCTCGACCTCGTCCACGTCGCACCCCGGCCGCAGCACGTCGTTCAGCCCGCCGGCCAGCGTCACCAGGTCGGCGTCCATCGCCGCCGCCAGGTCCACCTGCTCGGCCCGGATCTGGCCGATCAGCTTCCCGCGCACCGCCAGGTTGGCGTAGCGGAACCCGTCCCCCTCGGCGGCGAGCGCCTCGGCGACCCGGTCCGCCCAGCCGCGGAACTGCCCGTCGGGCAGCACGTCGTCGCACATGCCCTCGGTGAACGAGTCCCCCACCGCCACCATCGCCCGGTACTGCCGCACACCGCCTCCTGGGTTGTTCATGCTTCAACCCTACCGAGCGGTTCGCGGCTCACTCCGCCGTGCTCCGGGGGCGCGGGACCACCTCCAGCCCCACCAGGCCGTTGACCATCATCGACTGGACGCGGGTGGGCTCCTGCCCGGGGTCGGCGAGCGCGAGCTCGGGCAGCCGCGCGAACAGCGTGGTCAGCGCGATCTGCGCCTCCAGCCGGGCGAGGTGCGCGCCGAGGCAGAAGTGCGGGCCGAAGCCGAAGGCGAGGTGCGCCTTGTCCGCCCGGGTCGGGTCGAACGCGTCCGGGCGGTCCGGGTGGACCAGCGGGTCCCGCCCGGCGGCGGCGAAACCGATGATGATCGGATCGCCCTTGGGGATGACGACGCCCTCACCGAGGTCGATGTCCTCGACCGCGTACCGCAGCGGGAGGTGCATCACCGGGCCCTCGACCCGCAGCGTCTCCTCGATCACGTCCGTCCAGCCGACGGTGCCCGCGCGCAGCCGGTCGAGGTGCTCGGGGTGGGTGAGCAGGGCGTGGACGGCGCTGGTGATCAGGTTGACGGCGGTCTCGTACCCCGCGCCGATCATCGCGAACATGGTGCCGATCAGCTCCGGCTCGGACATCGGCTGCTCGCCGGGGCCGGCCGACAGCAGCAGGTCGCCGGTCAGGTCGGCCGCCGGGTGGGCCCGCTTGTGGGCGATGAACTCGCTGAGCCGGTCGTGGAGTTCGGCCTGCGCGGCGAGCATCTCCGGCGGGGCGAGGGTGGAGTCGAGCAGGGTGTCGATCGCGTGGCCGATCGCCGCGCGCAGGTACTCGGGCACCCCGAACAGGTCGCAGATGACCGTCATGGTGAGCGGCAGCGACAGGGCCTGCCGCAGGTCGACGCGCTCCCCCGGCGGCAGCGCGCCGATCGCCTCGACCAGGCGGTCCGCCGTCGCCTGGACCTGCGGGCGCATCGCCTCCACCCGGCGCGGCGAGAAGGCCGGGGCGATCCGGCCCCGCGCCCGGTGGTGCTCGGCGCCGTGGGTGTTGGCGAAACTGTCCTGGAAGGCCACCGGGCCCAGCGCCCAGCCCTCCGGGACGTCGGCCACTCCCGGCCAGTGCCGGCGGAAGTCGCGGGAGACCCGGGGGTCGCCGGTCAGCGCCTGGATGACGGCGTGCCGGGTCACCGACCAGGCGTGGACGGACCCGGGGAGCTCGACCAGCACCGCCGGCCCCCGGGCGCGCAGCACGGCGGCCTCGGCGTGCATCGCGCTGCCCGACGGATCGAGGACGGGACATCTCGGAACGGACGAGGACGACATGGCGATGCTCCCCCCACCTGAGGTCCGCACGGGGCGGCTCCCACCGGCCGGCTCCGCCTGGTGACGCAGCGGCTACACAGTGCAGTCACATGGTGGGGCCGGCCGCCCGCCGCCGGGAAGGGATGCGCCGAGTTTGGCCCGATTCCGCTGCCTCAGACATGAGTTGACGCTCCGTCAGGCTCCGGTGAGGGTCACCGCCGCCTCGGCCGTGTGCAGCTGGAAGGTCAGCGACTCCTGGAGGTAGAGCCGGACGGTGGCCTCGTCGTGCGACAGGTAGCCGATCGACAGGTCCTCGCCCAGGTGCAGCTCGAAGTCGCCGCCGCGGGCGGAGAGCAGCACCGCGCCCTCGATGGCGGGGGCCCAGATGATCTCGCCGTCGAGCAGCCGGGCCAGGTGGTTGTGGACGGGGTAGCCGTGGTCGGAGGTCTCGTTGACGGCGGTGTAGGCGTCCGCGCCGAGCAGCAGCGAGTAGGGGCCGCCGACGCCGGCCAGCCGCAGCACGGTCAGGGCGCGGCTGACCGCGTTGGGGTAGTCGCGGATGTCCTCCGGCAGCGCGACCGGGGTGTTGCTGGCGCCGTCGCGGATGCCGGTGATCCCGGCGGCGGCGTAGCCGTTGAAGATCGCCCGGTCCTCGGCCAGCGCGATGGCGCGGGCGGCGTCCTTGACCGGGTCCCAGTCGGAGTCCTTCGAGCCGCGCTCCACGTCGTCGACGGCCGCCCGGGTGACCTCGAACGGCACCCGCAGCTCGACCAGCGGCCGGCACTCCCGGGCCCGGGCGCGCACGCCTTCGCCGGGCGGGGTGATGTCGCTGAGGTGGCCGGTGCCGATCGCGGCGAGTTCCGGGCCGTCCGGCCCGAGCAGGTCGACGACCCGGCGGCCGGCCAGGTGCAGCTTGAAGGTCCGCCGGGCCTCCTCCTCGATCTCGGCCCAGGCGGCGGCGGAGACGGGCGCCAGCTCGCGGTGCAGGTTGTTCACGGTGCGGTGCTCCTCTTCAGGCTGCCGATGCGGAGACTGCCGTCCCCGGCGGCCGGCGTGGACGGGGTGTCGGCGGCAGCGCGGGGCGCGGCGAGGCCGGGGGCGGGCGGCGGGTCGTTCAGGAAGTCCGCGCTGGGCACGTGGAAGAAGGTGCCGGTGACGGCGGTGGAGAAGTCCAGCAGCCGGTCGTGGGCGGCGGGTCCGCGGCCGAGGAACATGTTGCGGAGCATCTGCTCGGTCACCCACGGGTCGCGGGCGTAGCCGATGAAGTAGGTGCCGCACTCGCCGCCGTCGGTGAACGAGCCGAACGGCATGTTGAGCCGCCAGATGTCGCGGTCCTCGCCGTCCGGGCCGGTGACGGTGTTCAGCGCGACGTGCGAGTCGGCGGGCTTGGCGGCGTCGTCGAGTTCGACGTTGTCGAGCTTGGTGCGGCCGATGACCAGCTCCTGGCGCTCGGTGCCGAGCCCGTGCCAACCGGCCATGTCGTGCAGGTACTTCTGCACGATGACGTAGCTGCCGCCGGCGAACTCCGGGTCCTCGTCGCCGATCAGCACCGCGTCGGCGGCGTCCTGGCCGACCGGGTTCTCGGTGCCGTCGACGAAGCCGATCAGGTCGCGGCAGTCGAAGTACCGGAAGCCGTGCGTCTCGTCGGCCACGGTGACCGCGTCGCCGAGCCGGCGGCTGATCAGGGCGGCCAGCTCGAAGCACAGGTCCATCCGCTCGGCCCGGATGTGCACCAGCAGGTCACCGGGGGTGGCGGGGGCCAGGTGGCGGGGGCCGGCCAGCTCCCGGAAGGGGTGCAGCCCGGCGGGGCGGGGCCCGGCGAACAGCCGGTCCCAGGCGTCCGAGCCGATGCCGAGCACCAGGCTGAGCCGGTCGAGCGGGGCGCGGGTGCTCACCGATCGGGCCAGGCCGCCGAGTTCGGGCAGCAGCGCGCGGACGGCCGGCTCGCCGCCCGGCTCGACGGCCAGCACCAGGAACACGGCGGCCCCGGTCAGCGTGGAGAGGACCGGTTGGGGCTGCGGCATGGCGGATGCTCCCAGGACTGCCGGGGACGAACGGGTCGACGCCCGCAGACCATATCCGGCAAAAGATCCGACAGACCGTCATACCGCCCGTACCGGGCGTGTCAGGTCGCGGCGGCGGGCAGGCCCTCCAGTCCGGCGCGGACGGCGGCGGCGCCGGCCTCGTCGCCCACCTTGCCGTACAGCGCGCCGGCCTCGTCCCAGAGTCCGGCGGCGTCGCTCCAGCGGTGCTGGGCGGCGCGTACCCGGGCCAGGTCGTGCAGCGCGTTCGCCGCCTCCCGCAGGGCCCCGGCGCTGCGGTAGACCGCGAGGGCCTGCTCCAGGAGTTCGGCCGCGGCGGTGAGGTCGCCGGTGCGCAGGCGGACCCGGGCGAGGTGGTGGCGGGCGATCGTGGGCCCGTTGCGTTCGCCGAGCTGCCGGTAGACGTCCAGGGCGCGCTGGAGCTGGTCCGCCGCGGCGTGGTCGTCGCCGGCCAGGTGGTGCAGGCGGCCGAGTTCGCTGCGCGCGTTCGCCTCGCCGAGGCGGTGGCCGAGCCTGCGGTAGACGGCGAGGGCCTGTTCCAGCAGGGTCGCGGCTGCGGGCAGGTCGTCGGCGGCCTGCTGGATGCGCCCCAGGTCCCACAGCACGTTGGCCTCGCCGAGCGGCTCGTCCAGCGCGCGGTAGCCGGCCAGCGCCTGCCGGCACAGCTCGGCCGCCCCGGCGTAGTCCTGGGCCATCTGCCGGACCCGGCCCAGGCCCCACAGGGCGCCCGCTGCGACGAACGGGTTGTCGGTCTCGCGGGCCCGGGCGAGGGCCTGCTCGTGGTAGGCGGCGGACCTGTCGTGGTTCTGCGCCATGTGCGCGACGCGCCCCAACTGCCAGAGCGCGACGGCCTCGCCGAAGCCGTCGCCGAGCCGCCGGTGGATCTCCAGCGCCTGCCGGTGCAGCTCGTGCGCGCCCGACTGGTCGCCCGCCACCAGCAGTTGGCGGCCCAGCTCGCCGAGGGCGTCGGCCTCCGCGGCGGTGTCGCCCAGCTCCCGCGCGGCGGCGACCGCGGCGCGGTGCAGCTCGACGGCCGGCGCCCAGCGCCCGTCCTGGTCGAGCAGCGCGGCGAGGCAGCGGCTGAGCACGATCGCCCGCGCCGGGTGGCGCCGGGCGACGGCGAGCAGGGTGTCCTGTTCCGCGCGCAACCACCGCACGGCGGACTCCCGGTCGGGGAAGTCGCGCTGCCGGGCGGACGGCGGGCAGCCGGGGGAAGCACCGGGGCGGACCCAGCGGGCGATCCGCGCGTTGGCCAGGTGGGCGGTGAACTGATAGTAGTCGAGCATCCGTTCTAGGGCGGCGGCGCGCTCCCGCTCGGCCGCCGGGTCGTCGCCGGGAGTCCGGGCGTGCAGGCGGACCAGGTCGTGGAAGCGGTAGCGGCCCGGCGTGTGCTGGGTGAGCAGGTGGTGGTCGAGCAGCGCGTCCAGCAGATCCTCGGCGACCCAGCGGCCGGTCCCGAGCAGGCAGGCGGCGGCCTCCGCGTCGACATCGGGACCGGGAGCGAGGCCGAGCGCGCGGAACAGCCGCCGCTCGGCGGCGGGCAGCGCCGCGCAGGAAGCGTCGAAGACCGCCGCGAGGTCCCGCTCTCCGTCCCGGATCCCCTCCAGCCGACCGGTCTCGTCGCGCAGCTGCGCCACCACGTCCTCCAGCCAGAGGCTCTGACGGTGCCTCAGCCGGGCCGCGGTGATCCGCACCGCCAGCGGCACCCGGCCGCACAGGTCGACGAGTTCGGCCACGCCGGGGTGCCCCTCGGGGACCCGGCCGGGCCCTGCGGTGCGGTGGAACAGGTCGGCCGCCTCCGGTGCGGAGAGCAGGTCCAGGCCGACGGGGTAGACGTCGTCCAGCGCGGTCAGCCGCCGCCGGCTGGTCACCAGCACCAGGCAGCCGGGGCCGCCGGGCAGCAGCGGGCGCACCTGGTCGCTGCCGGCAGCGTTGTCGAGCAGGATGAGCGTGCGGGTGCCGGCGAGGCGGGAGCGGAGCAGGGCGGCCCGCTGGTCGGTGTCGCGCGGGATCGACTGCGGGGCGGTGCCCAGCGCGCGCAGCAGGCGGTCCAACGCCTCGGCGGCGGTGAGCGGTTCGCCGCCCGGGGTGTGGCCGTGCAGGTCGAGGAAGAGCCGCCCACTGGGGAACAGCTCGCGCACCCGGTGGGCGGCGTGCACGGCCAGCGCGGTCTTGCCGATCCCGGCCATGCCGTCGACCGCGCACACCACGCTGGTGGTCGCGTCCGGGTCGACGGCCTCCCGGGCCAGCGCCAGCAGCCGGTCGAGCTCGGCCGAGCGGCCGGTGAACGTCCGCGTGTCGGACGGGAGTTGGTCGATCGGCTGGAGATCCGGCAGCGGCGGCTCGGTGCGCGCTCGCGGCACCGCCGGCGTCCCCGGGGCGGGCTCGGCCGGGGCGAGCCGGACAGTGGCGGGCGAGGCGGGCGAGGGCGAGGCCGGCGCGGGCACCTCGTCGCGCAGCACCGCCTGCTCCAGGCCGAGCAGCCGTGGCCCGGGCTCCAGTCCGTAGTCCTCGACCAGACGGGCGCGGGTGCGGCGGATCACCTCCAGCGCGTCGGTCTGCCGTCCGCTGCGGTACAGGGCGAGGGCGAGCCGCTCGGCGATGCCCTCGGCGTGCGGGTGGGCGCCGAGCTGGGCGGTGAGTTCGGGGATCAGCACCTGATGCCGGGAGCGGTCCAACTCCAGGTCGGCGAGCAGTTCGTGGGCCGCCCGCCGCTCCTCGTCCAGCCGGACCCGGGACGCCGCGGCGTACGGCGCGTCGACCCCGGCCAGTGCCTCGCCCTGCCAGAGGTCCAGCGCCGCGCGCAGCAGCGGCACCGGGTCCGGCTCGCCGCCGCGTGCCGCGGCCTGCCGGGCGTGGGCCACCGCGGCCGAGAAGCGGGTGGCGTCGAGCGACTCGGGCGGGTGGACCAACCGGTAGCCCGCGCCGTCCGCGATCAGCCGGTGCTCCTCGCCGGCCTCGGCGAACGGGAGCTCCTGGCGCAGCCGGGAGACGATGGTGTGCACCTGCTGCCGGACGGTGCGCGGCGGCCGCTCGCCCCACAGGCCGTCGATGAACTGATCGGTGCTCAGGATCCGGTTCTGCTGGAGCAGGAGCAGGCCGAGCGCGGCCCGCAGCCGCGGCCCGGGCAGCGGGACGGGCCGCCGCCGGTGGACGACGGCCGGTGGGCCGAGGACCGTGTACTCCATGCGCAAGCCCCCGGTGAGCGCGAAGATCCGCCGAAGTCGGCAGCTTACGACACTGGGGGGCGGGGCCGGATCAGCGGCCCGCTTCGGCTCCGGAGGCGAGGCGGTCGAGGTCCGCGAGCACCCGCTCGCGGACATGGGTGATCAGCTTGCGCAGATCGACGCAGTACACCGAGGGGTTGCGGAACCCGGTGCCGGCCCGGTACCGGTTCGCGTACTGCCCGCCGCCGCAGACGTCGCGGACCGGGCAGGCCAGGCAGGTTGGGGAGAGCGCGGCCGGGCCGCGCTGCCGGGCGTCCACGTCCGGGTGCAGGCGGGCCTCGTCGAAGCTGTTGCCGAACACGTCGAGGCCGCTCCACGGGGCGTCCGCGAAGCCGGACTCGAGGGCGCCGACCAGGTCGACGGACCCGTGGCTGTCGACGGCGAGCGAGCGGAACACCCCGAGGCCGACCGCCTCGGTGGTGCTCCGCCCGCCCACCGCCAGTGCGATGATGCCGGCGAACAGCCGGACCGTGGTCGGCGCCGGGACGGTGTCGTACCAGCGGTCGAAGACCGGGATCAGCCAGTCCGCGTACGCGGCTCCGCCTTCCTCGCCGGTCCAGCCGGGCGGCTTGGTCTCCCAGTCGCCGAGCGGCAGCAGGAAGTCCAACTGCGGGACCCCGGCCGCCACCAGCGCCTCGTAGGTCTCCAGCGGGTCGTTCGCCAGGTCGATCACGCACAGCAGCTTGCGCAGCCGCGCGGCGGGCGCGTGGGCGCGCAGCGCGGCGGCGGCGCGCATCACCGCGTCGTGGCAGCCCTTGCCGTCGGCGTACTGGCGGTGCCGGTCCGGCCCGGGGCGCGAGCCGTCCAGGCTGACGGTGACGTCGATCTCGTGCCTGTCCAGCACCGCCAGGATGCGCGGGTCCTCGAGCAGGACGCCGTTCGTGGTCATCGAGAACCGCACGGCGATGCCCTCGGGGACGGCCAGGCGCAGCATGGTGGCCGCGTAGTCGAGTTCGTCCGCCCCGGTCGGCCGGGGCTCGCCGCCCAGGAAGGTGATGGCGACCTCGGACAGTTCGGTGCGGTGCGCGTTCAGGTGCTCGGCGATCCGGAACGCGGTGCGGTCGAGCGTCGGGCGGGCCTGCATCTCGACGGCGAACCGCGTGAACGGCAGCGGGCGCCGGTCGGGATCGGCCGGGGCCTCGTCGACCACGGCCGGCCCGGGCCGTTCGAAGGCCGTCACCGACGTGTCCAGCAGGGGTTCGATCACGGGGGTTCTCCTTGCTCCTCGCGGTGCCGCGACCAACCCCCCGGCCGGTCGCGGCACCGTCGACGTCAGGACCTCACACGCGCGGGGGACACCGCGCTCCTGACGTCATTGCGAGGCGGCCGAGGGCTCCTGAGCGGTGACCCGGTCCAGCGCCGGCGCGTTGGACGGGTCCTGCTTGCAGGTGGCCGGTCGGCCGCCGTGACCAAGACTCGTCGGCGGCCCTCCTCACGTCCTACTCAGCCACTACTCGGGGGCGCCGACGGTGTACCAGTGCTCGCGGACGGCGTCGGTGGGCCGCGGCTCGCCGAGCTCGGGGCCGCCCCAGACGGCGAGGGCCGCGATGACGGGGCGCAGTTCGACGCCGCGGTCGGTGAGTGCGTAGACGGTGGCGTTGGCGGGGCGCTCCAGGCGGCGGCGCTCCACCAGCCCCTCGCCCTCCAGCTGCTTGAGGCGGGTGGCGAGGATGTCGGTGGAGACGCCGGGCAGGTCCGCGTGCAGGTCGGTGTAGCGGCGCGGCCCGTCGAGGAGTTCACGGACGATCAGGAGGCTCCAGCGCTCCCCCACCGCGTCCAGGGCGCGGGCGACGGCGCAGTACTGGTCGTAGCTTCGGCGTGGCATGGCGTCAGCATAGCCAATAGGTTGGACTTTCCAAGTGAGTACTTGGTAGAACAAAGCACGCCAGCCGCAGGGGTGTGGTGACGGGTCGGGAGGCCGCTGATGGAGTTTCGCCAGTCCAGCAAGCTGAAGGACGTGTGCTACGAGATCCGTGGCCCGGTCGTCGACACCGCCAACGCCCTGGAGGAGGCCGGCCACAGCGTGCTCCGGCTGAACACCGGCAACCCGGCGCCGTTCGGCTTCGAGGCGCCCGAGGAGATCATCCAGGACATCATCCGCAACCTGCCGAACGCGCACGGCTACAGCGACTCCCGCGGCATCCTGCCGGCCCGCCGCGCCGTCGTGCAGTACTACCAGCAGCGCGGCGTCGCCGGGGTGACGGTCGATGACGTCTACATGGGCAACGGCGTCTCCGAGCTGATCCAGATGGCCGTGCAGGCGCTGGTGGACGACGGCGACGAGGTGCTCGTCCCGATGCCGGACTACCCGCTGTGGACGGCCGTGGTGCGCTTCGCCGGCGGCAAGGCGGTGCACTACCGGTGCGACGAGCAGGCCGACTGGTACCCCGACCTGGACGACATCGCCGCCAAGATCACCGACCGCACCAAGGCCATCGTGGTGATCAACCCCAACAACCCGACCGGCGCGGTCTACCCGAAGGAACTCCTGGCGGGCATCCTCGACCTGGCGCGCCGTCACCACCTGCTGGTGTTCGCCGACGAGATCTACGACAAGATCCTCTACGACGGCACCGAGCACCACTGCCTCGCCGCACTCGCCGAGGACGTCCTCACCCTCACCTTCAACGGCCTGTCCAAGGCCTACCGGGTGGCCGGCTTCCGCAGCGGCTGGCTGGTGGTCTCCGGCCCCCGGCAGCACGCCAAGGACTACCTGGAGGGCCTCACCATGCTGGCCGGCATGCGGCTGTGCCCCAACGTCCCGGCCCAGTTCGCCGTCCAGGCCGCGCTCGGCGGCTACCAGTCCATCAACGACCTGGTGCTGCCGAACGGCCGGCTCACCGAACAGCGCGACGTCGCCTGGCGGGCCCTCAACGAGATCCCCGGCGTCTCCTGCGTCAAGCCCAAGGGCGCGCTCTACGCCTTCGCCAGGCTCGACCCGGCCGTGCACCGGATCGTCGACGACGAGCGCTTCGTCCTCGACCTGCTGCTCCGGGAGAAGATCCACATCGTCCAGGGCACCGGCTTCAACTGGCCGGAGCCCGACCACTTCCGCTTCGTCACCCTCCCCCGGGCCGACGACCTGGAGACCGCCATCAACCGGATCGGCCGCTTCCTGGCCACCTACCGCCAGTAGCCACGCCCGCCGGACCCGACACGAACGCCCGCCCCCGCACCGGGAGTTACCGTTCGGTCGGGTCCTGAGCGGTTGCCGATCGGTAACGAACCCATCACCCGGCCTCCACGGCTTGCACACCATCGGAAGGATGGCTTCTCGTCCCCGCACCTTCGACGAGAGCCGTCATGACCCGCATACTCCGCCTCCGCCGGGCGTCCGCCGCCGGCGCGTTCCTGGCCGCGCTGCTGTTCGCCACCGCCTGCGAGCCGACCGACGCGGCACCCGCCGCGCCGCACTCCAGCAGCGCCCCCGCCGCCGTCAGCAGCAGCGCCGCCGCGCCCACGCCGACGCCTTCGCCGACCCCCACCCCGACGCCCCCGGCCACCACCCCCGCCGCCGCGCCGCCCACCACCGAGGCGCCGACCACCCCCGCGGCGGCCGCACCGGCCACTACCAGGCCCGCCGCGCCCCGCACCACCACGGCCGCCCCCCAGCCGCCCGCGACGCCGACCCACACCGAGGCGGCGGCCGGCTGCCACCCGCTCTCCAACGCGGGCAACTGCTACAAGGCGGGCCAGTACTGCCGGGCCACCGACCACAACGTGGAGGGCACCGACGCCTCCGGACGGGCCATCAGGTGCCTGGACGACAGCGGCTGGCGCTGGAAGTACGTCTGACGGCCGGTCAGCGCCGCGGGCCGTACATGATGACGCCGACGCCGGCCAGGCAGATCAGCGCGCCGAGCACGTCGGAGCGGGTGGGGCGGAACCCGTCGAGGAGGACGCCCCACAGCAGCGAGCCCGCCACGAAGACGCCGCCGTACGCGGCCAGGACCCGGCCGAAGTTCGCGTCCGGCTGGAAGGCGGCGGTGAACCCGTAGGCGCCGAGCGCGAGGACGCCGAGACCGGCCAGCCACCACGGGCGGGACTCCCGGACGCTCTGCCAGACCAGCCAGCAGCCGCCGATCTCCAGCAGCGCGGCCAGCACGAACAGCAGGATCGAACGGACGGTGCTCACCCGCGGCAGCCTACCGGCGGCGGGATGCACGACACCCCCGGACCCGGCCGCCGCCGGACCCGGGGGTGTCGGGGCGTCAGCGGCCCTGCTCGCACTCGCCCGCGCGGCGGACGATCGAGTAGTGGTCGACCTGGCTGCCGTCCTCGGCCAGCGCGGTGACCTTCATGGTGGCGGTGCCGCCGCGGTGCGCCGGGGTGACGTCCACCTTGATGAAGGAGTAGCCGGTGTAGCGGACCCGGGACCACTCGACGGTCTCGGCGACCTTCACGCTGCCCTTGTCGAAGTGGTAGGTGACCACCTCGTCGACCCGGTTCTCGTGGCCCTCGTAGGTGTCGGGCGCGTCGAACCTGTACAGGCTCCGGCCGGCCGCGCCCGCGGTCACGTAGACCACGCCGTCCTTGGCCGGGTCGACCGTCGCGCCGCTCGGCACGGCCTTGTTGACCTTGTTGCCGAGGATCGCGTCGGTGCGCTCGTACACGTGGTTGTGGCCGTTGATGACCAGGTCCACCCGGTACTTCTCGAACAGCGGCACCCACGCGTCGCGGACACCGCCGTCCGAGGCGTGCTGGTGGGTGGTGGAGAAGGCGCAGTGGTGGAAGAAGACCACCACGAAGTCGACGGCCTCGTCGGCGCGCAGCTCGCGGAGCTTGCGCTCCAGCCACTGGGTCTGACGGCCGGCGGTGATGCCCAGGTTGGCCGGGATCTCGTAGGACACGTCGTTGGCGTCCAGCGAGATGACACCGACGTTGCCGTAGGTGAAGGAGTAGACGCCGGGGGCCTTGCGCGGGTCCGGGCCGTTGCCGGGCAGGGTGAAGCGGGCGTCGTCGCCGCCGTACCCGTTGGGCGAGTACCAGGCCTCCATGTCGTGGTTGCCGTAGGAGACCATCCACGGGACCTTCGCGGCCACCGTCTCGGTCTGCGCCAGGAAGGCGTCCCAGGTCAGCGCGTTGAAGGCGACCTTGTCGGCGTCCTGGCCCTGGCCCATCGGGTCGGCGTAGCAGATGTCGCCGGCGTGCAGGTGGAAGGCCGGCTTCTGCGCCAGGATCACGTTGTCGTTGCCCGCGGCGTGCGCGCTGACACCCTGGTCGCCGAAGGCGGTGAAGGTGAACGGCTCGAACGCGCGGTGGCCGCGGCCGTGGCGGGACGGCGCGGTGGTGAAGGTCTGCAGGGTGGAGATCGCCTGCTGGGACGCCGGGTCGAAGCCCTGGTGGCCCACGCCGTAGTAGTAGGTGGTGCCGGGCTGCAGGTGGTCCAGCTCGACGTGCAGGTAGTACTGGTCCACCGCGGTCCCGGTCGGGGTCAGCGCGGGGGTGTGCAGCGCCCGGACCTCGGCCTCGATCTTGTGGCTGAGCTCCCACGGGTGCCGGCCGAAGCGCAGGAACGGCTTCTGCACCGGCGCCGGCACCTGCCAGGACACCCGCATCTGGGTGTCGGCCTCGGCGCCGAACTGCAGGTGGCGGCCGACCGGGGCCACCAGGGAGCCGGAGACGGCGTCCGTGGTGCTACCGGCCGGGGCGGCGAACGCGGTGCCGGAGCCCAGCGCCCCGCCGACGGCGATCGCGCCGACCGTCACCGCGCTGGAGCGCAGCATGGTGCGACGGGAAAGCTTGCTGCGCAGGTACTCGTGCTGCTCCGCCATGCTCATGCGGTCGGCGAGCTTGGCGGGCACGCCCATGTTGGGGATATCCATGCGCGGAGACTTTCAGCGGCCGGTGGCCGAGAACCGCCTGGTCGGTGAACGAGCGTCATCGTGTCGGTCTGGGCGAACACATGATCTGACCATGCCTTGGTAAAGACCGCGCCACGCGGGGTTCACCGGGCCGATGATGACGGTCCGTCAAGAGGGCTGCCGGCGCGGGCCTCCGCGGCTCTCACAGCGGATCGCCGGGCACCGCCAGGTACGCCTCGCGCAGCCGCCCGATGCCCGCGGTGCCCAGCTCCCGGCCGTCGACCGCCGCGATCGGGCGCACCCCGACCGCCGCGTTGGTGGCGAACGCGGCGTCGATGCCCGCCAGTTCGGGGCCGACCGGCTCCTCGGTGCCGCCGCACGCGGCCCGCAGCAGCGCCATCGCGGTGCCCGGGAGGTACCCGCCGCGCGGCCACACCACCCGGTCACCGCGCAGGAAGCCGACGTTCCAGGTGCCGCCCTCGGTGATCCGGTCCTGGTCGTCCAGGAACAGCGCATCGTCCCAGCCGGCCAGCTGGGCCTCCCGGCGCAGCCGCAGCGCCCCGAACAGGCCGACGCTCTTCACCTGCGGCAGCTCCCGCCGGTAGCGGACGGTGCGGACCCGGATCGGCCCGGGCTCGCCGCCGCCCGCCGGACGGGTGGTCACCAGCACCCGGGGCTCGGCCGCGCCACCGATGCTGCCCAGGTCGATCGCCGGGTCGAACAGGGTGATCCGCAGGATCGCGGCGCCCCGCTGCGGCGCGAGGCGGCGGGCGAAGCCGCGGATCCGCTCCCGGTCGGGGGCGGTGCCGAACAGGGTGCGGCAGTCCCGCTCCAGCCGGGTCAGGTGCAGGTCGAGCCCGCGCACCCGGCCGTCCTCGACCAGCATGGTGGTGAAGTGCCCGTAGTTGGTCAGCGCCAGCGCCTGCAGCTGATCCGCCGTCACCGGCCGCCCGTCCAGCTCCGTCATCCCGGCAGCCCCTCCCGCACCTTCCGCGACACCCGGAACTCCTGCAGCTCCAGCGCTCCGGGCGGCGCGGCGATCCCCGGCCCGCCGGCCCGCACCCACGCGCCGATCTCCGCCACCATGTCCTCGCCCAGCACCCAGCCCAGCCACACCGGCCGCGCCCCCTGCGCCCGGCCCTGCGGCGACGGGCTCACCACCACCACGTTCGAGTGCCCGCAGGTGTCCAGGCACTCCACCACCCGCACCCGCCCGGCGTCCCCCACCTCGTCCCGCAACTGCCGCACCTGCTCCGCGTGGTCCACCCCCGGATGCTTCACCGCCGATCCGCAGCAGCACCCCCGACACACCGTCACCGTGACCATGACGACCCCGCCTCTCGTTTCCCCTGCCCCAACCAGGCCATTCTCCGCGATGCCGGCGCCGGCGCGGTAGCGAGCCCCCGCCCGGCCGCCGGTTGTGCGCCGACGGCTCTCAGTTGCATATGACTTGCAATTACAACCTGCCAAGGGAAAGGATGGCCCAGCTCGCAGCCACGTCCGGAGGGAATCCCATGCCAGCGCCCAGCCGTCTGCGCGACCGGCTCACCCGCGACGAGTGGACCCGGCTCGCCGGGATGGCCGGCTTCGTGCTGGCCCTGCACGTGGTCGGCTGGTTCACCCTGCTGGCGGTCATCGCGCCGCAGCACTACGACGTCGGCGGCCAGGTGTTCGGCGCGGGCATGGGCCTGACCGCCTACACCCTCGGCATGCGGCACGCCTTCGACGCCGACCACATCGCCGCGATCGACAACACCACCCGCAAGCTGATGGGCCAGGGCAAGCGGCCGCTCTCGGTGGGCTTCTGGTTCTCGCTCGGGCACTCCTCGATCGTCTTCGGCCTCTGCGCCCTGCTGGCCTTCGGCATCCGCTCGCTGGCCGGGCAGGTGGAGTCCGACCAGTCCGCCCTGCACACCGCGACCGGACTGATCGGCGTCAGCGTCTCCGGCACCTTCCTGGTGCTGATCGGCCTGATCAACCTGGGCGCGTTCAACGGCATCCTCAAGGTGTTCCGGAAGATGCGTCAGGGCGAGTACGACGAGGCCGAGCTGGAGCGCCAGCTGGACCGGCGCGGCTTCCTCAACCGGATCCTCGGCCGGGTCACCCGGGCGGTCACCAAGCCGTGGCACATGTACCCGGTGGGCCTGCTGTTCGGCCTCGGCTTCGACACCGCCACCGAGGTCTCGCTGCTGGTGCTGGCCGGCGGCGCGGCGGCCTTCTCGCTGCCCTGGTACGCCCTGCTGGTGCTGCCGATCCTGTTCGCGGCCGGCATGAGCCTGCTGGACACCATCGACGGCTCGTTCATGAACTTCGCCTACGAGTGGGCGTTCTCCAAGCCGGTCCGCAAGATCTACTACAACCTGACCGTCACCGGCCTGTCGGTGCTGGTCGCCCTGGTGATCGGCGTGGTCGAGCTGGTCGGCCTGCTCGCCGAGAAGCTGGACATCACCTCCGGCCCGATCGGCTGGGTCGGCTCGCTCGACCTCAACCTGGTCGGCTACGCGATCGTCGGACTGTTCGTGGTCACCTGGGCCGGCGCGCTGGCGTTCTGGAAGTTCGGCAAGGTCGAGCAGAAGTGGGGCGCCGCCCTGCGCGAGCAGGCCGACTGAGGGCCGCCGCGGCCTGACGCCGCGTCAGGAACGAAGGGGCGCCCGAGCGGTGCCCCTTTCGTCGCGTTCGGGGAGGGTTGACCGGCACAGCGGGAAGAGTTCACGTCGGCACCCTTGTCGCGTCAACTTCTACGCGCGTATCTTCGGCTCCGGATCTACGCGAGTAGCCCCGAGTGGGCGCGCGCTTCTGACGAACCCTCACCCGCCCGGCACCGGTACGGCAGCCGGGCCCCGGTCCTGCCACGAAGGAGCCCCGCAACGGTGCCCAGCCCCACCTCCGCCCGCCGCTCCCGTCGCGCCCTGCTGCGCGCCGCCCTGCCCGCCACCGTCGTCGCGTCGCTGGTGCTCGTGCCGCTGCCGAGCGCGTTCGCCACCCCGTCCACCGGTGCGGTCATCGCCGAGGTGTACGGCGGCGGCGGCAACTCCGGCGCCACGCTGAAGAACGACTTCATCGAGCTCGGCAACCCGTCCGGCGCGGCCTTCGGCCTGACCGGCTACAGCGTGCAGTACCTGCCCGGCACCCCGAGCGCCAGCAGCCAGTGGGGCGTCACCCCGCTGACCGGCTCGGTCGCGCCCGGCGGCCGCTACCTGGTCGCCGAGGGCCCCGGCGCGGGCGGCACCGTGGACCTGCCGGCCGCCGACGCCTCCGGCACCCTGGCGCTCTCCGCCACCTCCGGCACCGTCGCCCTGGTCAACGGCACCGCCGCGCTGACCTGCAAGACCGCCGCCGACTGCGCCGCCGACCCGCGGGTCGTCGACCTGGTCGGCTTCGGCACCGCCGTGGTCCGCGAGGGCAGCCCGGTCACCGGCGCCTCCAACACCAACGCGGTGGCCCGCGGCGCGGCCCTGGCCGACACCGACAACAACGCCGCCGACCTGTCGGCCGGCGCGCCGACCCCGACGAACAGCAAGGGCGAGACCACCGGCGGCAGCACCACCCCGCCGCCCCCGCCGGTCCCCGGCCCGCTGCGCATCCACGACGTCCAGGGCACCACCCGCGTCTCGCCGAAGAACGGCCAGACGGTCACCAACGTCCCCGGCGTGGTCACCGGCGTGCGCGCCTACGGCTCCAAGGGCTTCTGGATCCAGGACACCACCCCGGACGCCGACCCGGCGACCAGCGAGGGCGTCTTCGTCTACACCGGCAGCGCCAACCCGACCGTCAAGGTCGGCGACTCGGTGCTGGTCACCGGCAAGGTGAGCGAGTACTACCCGAGCAGCAGCGGCGGCTCGCAGTCCGTCACCGAGCTGACGGCCCCCCAGGTCATCGTGCTGTCCTCCGGCAACGCGGTGCCCGCGCCGGTGGTGCTGGACTCCTCGAACATCCCGGCCGCCTACACCCAGGACGCGGCCGGCGGCTCGATCGACGGCCTGACCCTGCAGCCCGGCTCCTACGCGCTCGACCTGTTCGAGTCGCTGGAGGGCATGAACGTCGAGGTCCGCGACGTGCCGGTGGTGCAGGCCACCGACAAGTACAACGAGCTGTGGGTGGACGCCCGCAGCGAGGACCCGCGTTCGGCCCGCGGCGGCGTGGTCTACCTCGGCTACGACCAGCCGAACGTCGGCCGGATCATGGTCCAGTCGCTCGCCCCGGTCGCCCAGCAGCCCTTCCCGTCCGCCAACGTCGGCGACCAGCTGACCGGCGTGACCAGCGGCCCGCTGGACTACAACCAGTTCGGCGGCTACACCATCGCCGCCAACGCGATCGGCGCGGTCCAGGACAACGGCCTGCAGCGCGAGGTCGCTTGCCCGGCGGACCGGAACGAGCTCTCGCTCGGCACCTACAACGTCGAGAACCTCGACCCGAGCGACCCGGACGAGAAGTTCGCCCAACTCGCCCAGGGCGTCGTCACCAACCTGAGCTCGCCCGACATCGTCGCCCTGGAGGAGATCCAGGACAACAACGGCGCGGTCGACGACGGCACCGTGGACGCCTCCGTCACCGTGCAGAAGTTCATCGACGCGATCAAGGCGGCCGGCGGCCCGGCCTACGACTGGCGCTCGATCAACCCGGAGAACGACAAGGACGGCGGCGAGCCCGGCGGCAACATCCGCCAGGTGTTCCTGTTCAACCCGGCGCGGGTCTCCTTCACCGACATCCCGGGCGGCGACGCCACCACCGCGGTGGACGTGACCGGCCACAACAACAAGACCAGCCTGACCGCCTCGCCCGGCCGGATCGACCCGGGCAACGAGGCCTGGACCACCAGCCGCAAGCCGCTGGTCGGCCAGTTCGAGTTCCACAACAAGCCGGTCTTCGTGATCGCCAACCACTTCAACAGCAAGGGCGGCGACCAGGGCATCGACAGCCGCTTCCAGGCCCCGAACCGCTCCTCCGAGGTGCAGCGCGGCAAGCAGGCCACGGTGGAGCAGGCCTTCGTCGCCAAGCTGCTGGACGCCGACCCGAAGGCCCGCGTGGTCTCGCTCGGCGACTTCAACGACTATCAGTTCTCGCCCGCGCTGCAGACCCTCACCAAGGACGGCGTGCTGCGCGACCTGGTGAACGAGCTGCCCGCCGACCAGCGCTACTCGTACGTCTACCAGGGCAACTCGCAGGTGCTGGACCACATCCTGGTCAGCCCCGCGCTGAAGCCGAACAAGGTGTCGTACGACGTGGTGCACATCAACAGCGAGTTCGCGGTGCAGGCCTCCGACCACGACCCGCAGGTGGTCCGCATCAAGCTGTGACCCACAGACTCTGACGCCCCGTCAGCACGTAGCCCCCGTCCGGTCGTCCCACCGGGCGGGGGCGCCGTGGTTCCGGGCCCGGGATCACCCCGGCAGCAGCGGTTCGGCGAGCAGCAGCGCGGCGAGACTGCCGGCCTCCCGGATCACGCCGCCACGGGCCAGCCGGACCGCCTCCGCGGCGGGGACCCGGCGCATCGTCATGCCCGCCTCGCCGGGGTCGCGGTGCAGGCGCCCGGCGGTCAGGCCGGTGGCCAGGAAGAGGGTGGTGACGGCGGGGGTGGTGGAGGGCAGCGGGTGGATCTCGCCGAGCCGGTGCCAGGTGTCGGCGCACCGGCCGGTCTCCTCCTCCAGTTCGCGGCGGGCTGCCGTCAGCGGATCCTCGCCGCGTTCCACGCCGCCGCCGGGCAGGTGGGGCATCCGGCGCCCCGTCAGGTAGAACTCGTCCTCCACCAGCAGCACCCGCCCGTCCTCGTCGAGGGCGACGACGCGCACCCCGTCGCGCACGTCGACGTGCTCGTACACCTCGGGGGCGGCCGGTCCCTCGACCCGGTCCAGCGACAGCCGGACGAACGGGCCCTCGTGGACCACCTCGCGGCTGACCAGGCGCCACGAGGGCACCTGGCCGCCGTCGTGCGGTGCGCCGCTCATCGGGCCGCTCGCGGGGCGCGGCGGGCTTGTCCGTACGGTCGGTGAGTCGTCGTCAGCATCCTTCGAGGATGCCGGCGGCGGGCCCTCGCGGGGCTACTTCCCGAGCGCCTTCAGCACGGCCTGCGACATCGCCCGCTCGCCCGCCGCGTTGGGGTGGAACGGCACGGTCGGCGAGCCGGGCAGCGCGCCCTCCACCCAGCGGTCGTCGGAGCACACGTCGTGGCCCCGGGTGGGGGTCAGGGTGTCGACGTAGGTGGCGCCGTTCGCGGCCGAGGTGGCGGCCAGCATGCCGTTCAACCGGCCGAGGATCCCGCGCAGGTAGGCCACGTCGCCGACGGTGACCGGCTGGCGCCCGAAGCAGCGGTTCTCGTCCTCGGGCAGCACCGAGGGGTAGCCGACCACCAGGACCCGGGCGTTCGGGGCCTTGGCGTGGATCCGCTGCAGCACGTCGGCGAGTTGCGGCGCGGCGGCGTCGATCCGGGCGGACAGGGTGTCGGCGCCGTACACCCAGGCCCACTGGCTCCAGCTCCAGTGCCCGTCGGCGTACAGGTCGTGGCAGGGGGTGCCGAGCGGGTTGACCACGGCGCCCGCCACGCAGGCCGCGATCACCTCGCCGACGCCGAGGTCGGAGGAGCCGAGGTCGTTGCCGCCGATGCCGAGGGTGACCAGTTCGGTGTCGGCGGTCACCGCGTCCAGCTGCGGGTCGTTGACCCGGATGAAGGCGTCGTACTGCGCCTCGGTCATCGCCTTCACCTTGGCCGCGCCGCAGGTGACGTCGGTGTAGGCGCGGCTGCCGAGGGCGGCCGCCACCAGGTGGCCGTAGTTGTGGTCGGAGCGCAGACAAAGGCCCGCGTACTGGCCGGGGACACCGGAGCCGGCCGCGTACGAGTCGCCGAGGGCGACGTACTTGCCGGTCGGCGCGGCCGCCTGGGCGGGGGAGGTCAGCGCGGTGAGCGCGGTGGCCAGCAGGACGCCGCCGGCCAGCACGGCGGCGCGTTTCAGGGCAGGGCGGAGCACGGTTCCTCCTGGGGGGAGAGAAACGGCGGGTGGGTGGGGGCGCGGCATTCGGGTGGGCGCCGCGTGGGGGCGTACTGCTCGGTAAGTTACTTCCGGGTTAGAGGGGTGTCCAGATCTCGCGGCGTGTCGATTTGGCGGCGAACTTCCTTGTCGGGAAAGGAATTTCGCTCCGCTCAGGAGCGCATTCGGGCGGTGGATGTTACCGGTGGGTTGACCGCCGGGCGTGCAGGCCGCAGGATCATGGCACCCGAGCAGCCCCGGAAGGACCCCGCATGGCCTACGACGCCGACGTCATCGTGATCGGAGCGGGCCTCGCGGGCCTGACCGCCACCGCCGAACTGGTGGACGCCGGACGGCGGGTGATCCTGCTCGACCAGGAACCGGCCGGCTCGCTCGGCGGGCAGGCGCACTGGTCGTTCGGCGGACTGTTCCTGGTCGACTCGCCCGAACAGCGCCGGATGCGGATCAAGGACTCCCACGAACTCGCCTGGCAGGACTGGCTGGGCACGGCCGGCTTCGACCGCGCGGAGGACGCCTGGCCGCGCCGCTGGGCCGAGGCGTACGTGGACTTCGCGGCCGGCGAGAAGCGCGCCTGGCTGCACGCCCAGGGCGTCCGGCTGTTCCCGGTGGTCGGCTGGGCCGAGCGCGGCGGCCTGCTCGCCAGCGGGCCCGGCAACTCGGTGCCGCGCTTCCACATCACCTGGGGCACCGGCCCCGGGCTGGTCGAGCCCTTCGCCCGCCGGGTCCGCGAGGGCGTCAAGCGCGGCCTGGTCGAACTGCGCTTCCGACACCGCGTCACCGGACTGGCGGCGAGCGCCGGTTCGCTGGACACCGTCACCGGCGAGGTGCTCGCGCCCAGCGCCGTGCAGCGCGGCGAGTCCAGCTCCCGCGAGGTGGCCGGCCACTTCGAACTGCGCGCCCAGGCCGTGATCGTCGCCTCCGGCGGCATCGGCGGCAACCACGAGAAGGTCCGCGCCGCCTGGCCCGAGCGGCTCGGCACCCCGCCCGAGCGGATGCTCTCCGGCGTCCCCGCCCACGTCGACGGACTGATGCTGGACGTCGCCGACGCGGCCGGCGCCCAGCTGATCAACGGCGACCGGATGTGGCACTACACCGAGGGCATCGAGAACTGGGACCCGATCTGGCCGCTGCACGGCATCCGGATCCTGCCCGGCCCGTCCTCGCTCTGGCTCGACGCCACCGGGAAGCGCCTGCCCGTCCCGCTCTTCCCCGGCTTCGACACCCTCGGCACCCTCGAACACATCATGCGCACCGGCCACCAGCACACCTGGTTCGTGCTCACCCAGAAGATCATCGAGAAGGAGTTCGCGCTCTCCGGCTCCGAGCAGAACCCCGACCTGACGGGCCGTTCGATCCGCGGCGTGCTCGGCCGCGCGCTGCCCGGCGCCACCGGCCCGGTCGAGGCCTTCAAGCGGCACGGCGCGGACTTCGTGGTCGCCGACACCCTCACCGACCTGGTGCGCGGCATGAACGAGCGGCAGGGCAAGGCGCCCGCCATCGACGAGGCCGAGCTGCGCCGCGAGGTCGAGGCGCGCGACCGCGAGATGGCCAACCCGTTCAGCAAGGACCTCCAGGTCACCGCGATCCACGGCGCCCGCCGGTACCTCGGCGACAAGCTGATCCGCACCGCCGCCCCGCACCGCCTGCTCGACCCCAAGGCCGGCCCGCTGATCGCCGTCCGCCTCAACATCCTCACCCGCAAGTCCCTCGGCGGCCTGCACACCGACCTCGACGCCCGCGTCCTGCGCCCCGACGGCACCGTCCTCGACGGCCTCTACGCGGTCGGCGAGGCCGCCGGCTTCGGCGGCGGCGGCGTCCACGGCTACCGCTCCCTCGAAGGCACCTTCCTCGGCGGCTGCCTCTTCACCGGCCGCACCGCCGGCCGCGCAGCAGCCGCAGCCACGGGCTGACGGCACGTCGGCCGGGCGGGGTACGCGCCCGGCGGGCTCAGGTCGGGCGGGCGATCCGGAACTCCGTCATCTCTGCGCCGTACCAACGGTCCGTCAGGCCGTGTTCGGTCATGCCGAGCCGGTGGCAGACCGCGGTGGAGCGGTGGTTGTCCGGGCGGACCACGGCCAGGATCTCGTCGAGGCCGTCCGCGAAGCCCTTCGCCAGGACCGCCAGGGCCGCCTCGGTCGCGTAGCCGTGGCCCCAGCTGTCGGGGTGGAGGTGCCAGCCGATCTCGACCTCGCCGTCGCCGTCCGGCAGCGGGAGCAGCAGGACCGACCCGGCGACCAGGCCGGTGTCGCGGACCTCGACCGCCCAGAGGCCGAACCGCGGGTCGGCCGAGCGCAGCCGGGACCGCTCGACGAAGGCGCGGGCCTCGGCCGCCTCGGCCATCGCCCGCGGCGCGCTGCCGAGCCATCGGGCGACCTCCCACCGCGCGTAGGTGTCGAAGGCGCGGTCGAGGTCGCCCCCGGTCCACTGACGGACGGTCAGCCGCTCGGTGTCGAGCACGACTTCCGCCCTCCCGCCGGTCTCCGCCATGGCAGCCCTCCCCGGGGACGTCGAAGGCCCCAGCCTAGCCATGTGACATGGCATCACACGACTGATCGGAAAGGTTCCTGACGGTTCGTGGCCCGAAATCCTTGACGCGGATGATTGGTCCAGTCCAATCTTTGTGACGCGCTCCCCACAAGGCGTGAGGCTCCCACCCGGCCGCCAGGCCGACGCACCTACCGGACAACCCCACTTCTCCGGAGGTACCTCCATGCTTGAACGGGCCACACCCGCCCACGAGTCGGCGCGACGGACCGCGCCCCGCCGGCGGGCCGGCGCGCTCGCGGTGGCCGCCGCCATGACGGTCGGCTCCACGGCGCTCGCGGTGTCCCTCGGCAGCGCTTCGGCGGCCACCGTCAACCTGCTCGGCAACCCGGGCTTCGAGGCCGGCGCACTGACCGGCTGGACCTGCACCAACGGCTCGGTGGTCACCACCCCGGTGCACTCCGGCTCGTACGCGCTGAACGGCGCGGCCACCGCCTCGGACACCGCGCAGTGCCAGCAGACCGTCGCCGTCCAGCCCAACACCCAGTACTCGCTGAGCGGCTGGGTCAAGGGCAGCTACGTCTACCTGGGCGCCACCGGCACCGGCGTGAACGCCTCCACCTGGAGCCCGTCGGCGCCGAACTACACCCAGCTGAGCACCACGTTCAAGACCGGTGCGAGCACCACCTCGGTCACCGTCTTCACCCACGGCTGGTACGGCCAGGGCGCCTACCAGGCCGACGACCTCAGCCTGACCGGCCCGGCCACGACCTCCACCAGCCCGAGTGCCAGCGCGAGTGCCAGCGCCAGCACCAGCGCCTCGGCCAGCCCGAGCGGCAGCGCCTCGGCGAGCCCGTCCACCAGCGCCGGCCCGTCCGGCAGCAGCAGCCCGTCGACCAGCGCCTCGCCGTCCGCCTCGGCCAGCTCCAGCTCGGGCACCGGCAACGGCCCCGGCGGCGACGGCAAGATCACCGTCCCGGGCGGGGTCACCGTCAGCCGCACCACGGCCAACGCGGTGGTGCTCGGCTGGACGGCGTCGACCGACTCCACCGACAACTACGTCGGCTACAAGGTCTGGTCGAACAACCAGCTGGTGGGCACCTCGATGGGCACCTCGATCGCGGTCAGCTCGCTGCTGCCGAACACCTCGTACACCTTCACCGTGCAGGCGTACGACAAGGCCGGCCACGCCTCCCAGCAGTCCGCGCCGGTGACCACCACCACGTCCGCCGCGCCCGCCGCCAAGCCGCTCAAGTCCGCCTACTTCGACCAGTGGTCGGTCTACGACGCCGCCTACTACCCGAAGAACGTGAACACCTCCGGCGCGGCCGCCAAGCTGGACGTGATCAGCTACGCGTTCGAGAACATCCACCCGACCAACCTCAACTGCTTCGAGGCGGTCAAGGCCTCCGACGCCACCCACGAGGACAACCCGAACGCGGGCGACGGCGCGGCCGACGCGTACGCCGACTACCAGATGGACTACACCGGCGCGATCAGCGTGGACGGCAGCGCCGACGACTGGCAGCAGCCGCTGAAGGGCAACTTCAACCAGCTGCGCCAGCTGAAGGCCAAGAACCCGAACCTGCGGATCACCCTGTCGCTCGGCGGCTGGACCTACTCCAAGTACTTCTCCGACGCGGCGGCCACCGACGCCTCGCGCAAGAAGCTGGTGTCCTCCTGCCTCGACATGTTCCTCAAGGGCAACCTGCCGACCGGCGTGGCCGGCGACGCCTCCGGCGGTGCGGCCACCGCGGCCGGCATCTTCGACGGCATCGACATCGACTGGGAGTACCCGGGCTCGGCCGGCGGCCACACCGGCAACCACTACTCGGCCGCCGACAAGCAGAACTTCACCGCCCTGCTCGCCGAGTTCCGCAGCCAGCTGGACTCCTACGGCGCGAGCGTCGGCAAGCGCTTCCTGCTCACCGCGGCGCTGCCCAGCGGCCAGGACAAGATCCAGTACCTGGAGACCGACAAGATCGGCCAGTACCTGGACTACGCCGACATCATGACCTACGACATGCACGGCTCCTGGGACGCCACCGGCCCGACCAACTTCCAGGACCCGCTGCACGACAGCCCGAGCGACCCGACCACGCCGATCACCCCCGGCACCCGCAAGTACAACGTGGACACCACGCTCACCGCGTACACCACCGGCCTGCCCGAGTACGGCATCGCGGGCGGCTTCCCGGCGAACAAGATCGTGCTGGGCATCCCGTTCTACTGGCGCGGCTGGACCGGCGTCCAGGCCGGGGCGAACTACGGCCTCTACCAGGCGGCGACCGGCGGCACCCCCGCCAAGCCCGGCAGCCAGGAGGCCGGCCTGGCCAGCTGGCGCGAGCTCACGCTGACCGCCCAGAACACCCACTGGGACCCGGTGACCGAGAGCACCTGGGTCTACGACGGCACCAACTTCTGGACCGGTGACAACCCGCAGGCCATCCAGGCCCGCGCGGCCTACGCCAAGTCCAAGGGCCTGGCCGGCATGTTCGCCTTCGCCCTGGAGAACGACGACGACTCCTCGACCCTGCTGAACAGCATCGCCACCAGCCTCGGCTGACGGCCCGTCCGACCGGCGGCCCGCCGCGCCCACCCCATGGGGCGCGGCGGGCCGTCCCACACCCGGGCGCACCGGGGCGCTTGGGCCGGTCTTGACCCCGCCTTGGCCTTCCCGTGAACGGGCTGGGAGCGGCTGGGAGCTTGATGAGGACGTACCTTACGATCATCAGGTGCCGAGCCTGACCGGAGTACCGATCCAGATCATCGCCAGCCTGCTGGCGATCGCCGCCTTCGCCGCCACCATGTGGCTGTGGCCCCGCCTCGGCGGGCGCAGCTGGCGTGCCTGGCTCGGCCGGCTCGGCGCCTTCTTCGGCACGCAGGTCACGGTGCTGGTCGCGATGGGCCTGGTCGCCAACTCCTACTTCGGCTTCTACTCCACCTGGAGCGACCTACTCGGCCTGGACGGCAAGCCCGGCACCGTCGTCGACCACCAGCCCGGCGGCAAGGCCGTCGCGGTCACCGGCGAGCAGAAGATGTACTCCGCGCAGGGCTCCGCGCAGGACCGTTCCGGCGTGATCCAGCAGGTCGAGATCCGCGGCGCCCGCTCCGGCCTCACCGGCACCCCCGCGTACGTCTACCTGCCGCCGCAGTACTTCCAGCCCGCCTACGCCGGCACCCGCTTCCCGATGCTGCTGGCGCTCTCCGGCTACCCCGGCACCCCCGAGAAGCTGATCTCGCTGCTCCAGTACCCGGCCTCCACGCTGAAGGCGATCGAGGCCAAGGAGCTGCCGCCGACCGTGCTGGTGATGATGCGGCCCACCCTGGTCGGCAACCGCGACACCGAGTGCATGGACGTCCCCGGCGGCCCGCAGGTCGAGACCTTCTTCACCGAGGACCTGCCGAAGGCGATGGCCGCCGACTACCGGGTCGACGCCCGGCCCGACGCGCACGCCGTGGTCGGCGACTCCACCGGCGGCTACTGCGCGCTCAAGTTCGCCCTGCGCCGTCCCGACGCCTACCGCTCGGCGATCTCGCTCTCCGGCTACTACGAGGTCCACAACGACCCCACCACCGGCGACCTGTTCAACGGCAGCCCCGAGGTCAAGCGCGACAACGACCTGCTGTGGCGCCTGCAGACCCAGCCCGCCCCGCCGGTGTCGCTGCTCCTCGCCACCAGCCTCAACGAGGAGAACTACCCCGCCACCCAGCAGATGGTCGCCGCCTTCAAGGCCCCGACCAAGCTGTCCACCATCACGCTGGACACCGGCGGCCACAACTTCCACACCTGGACCCGCGAGATCCCGCCGGCCCTCACCTGGCTCGGCCAGCGCCTCGCCCACCCGGCGCCCACGGCCTGACCCGCCGTCACCCGTCCGCACCGCAGATCACAGGCCGCTCATAGCCCGGTCTCATCAAGCTTTCAGCGTGGCCACCGAGCGTAGCTCCCATGACCACGTCCAGTTCCGTTCCTCCGACCAGCGAGCCGTGGCCCGAGGCCGCGAACTACCCGCCGCCCGCGCCTCCCGCGGCCCCCGGCGGGGCGACCGCCTGGCCCGCCTCCCCGCCCGCCGAGGCGGAGCGCGAGCGGCCCGTCGAGACGCTGTTCCCGCCCGTCGCGCTGCCGCCCACCGGCCCGAAGGGACCGTCGTCCTGGGCCGACCGGCTGCGCACGCTGCCCGCCCGCGCCCTGCGCGGACGCCCTGACGACCCGCACTGGGTGCGCCCGGCCTTCCTCGGCCTGCTGCTGGCCACCGCCGTCCTCTACTTCTGGAACCTGACCGCCTCCGGCTGGGCCAACTCCTTCTACTCGGCCGCGGTGCAGGCCGGCAGCGTCAGCTGGAAGGCGATGTTCTTCGGCTCCTCCGACTCGGCGAACTTCATCACCGTCGACAAGCCGCCGCTCTCGCTGTGGCCGATGGCGCTCTCCGTCCGGATCTTCGGCCTCAGCTCGGCCGGCCTGCTCGCCCCGCAGGTGCTGATGGGCGTGGCGACGGTGGCCACCGTGTACGCCACCGTCCGGCGGCGCTTCTCCGCGCTCGGCGGCCTGGTGGCCGGCGCCGCGCTGGCGCTCACCCCGGTCGCGGCGCTGATGTTCCGCTTCAACAACCCGGACGCGCTCCTGGTGCTGCTGCTCACGCTGGCCGCGTACGGCACCGTCCGGGCCACCGAGACCGCCTCCACCCGCTGGCTGGTCTTCACCGGCGTGATGTTCGGCCTCGGCTTCCTCACCAAGACCCTGCAGGCCTTCCTGGTGCTGCCCGCCTTCGCGCTCGTCTACCTGGTCACCGCGCCGACCGGCCTCGGCCGGCGCTTCCGCCAGGTGCTGCTCGGCGGACTGGCGATGGTGCTCTCGGCCGGCTGGTGGGTCGCGATCGTCGAGCTGATGCCGGCCTCCGCCCGCCCGTACATCGGCGGCTCGCAGGACAACTCCTTCCTCTCCGTCACCTTCGGCTACAACGGCTTCGGCCGGATCACCGGCGACGAGACCGGCAGCGTCGGCGGCGGTGGTGGCGGCCGCGGCGGCAACGGCGGCGGGATGTGGGGCAGCACCGGCATCACCCGGCTCTTCGACGGCGACATCGGCGGCCAGATCGCCTGGCTGATGCCCGCCGCGCTGATCCTGCTGGTCCTCGGCCTCTGGGCGACCCGCCGCTACGCCCGCACCGACACCGCCCGGGCCGCGTTCCTGGTCTGGGGCGGCTGGCTGGTCTGCACCGCGCTGACCTTCAGCTTCATGTCCGGCATCTTCCACCAGTACTACACGGTCGCCCTCGCCCCGGCGGTCGCCGCGGTGGTCGGCATGGGCGTCGACGGCCTCTGGAAGGTCCGCCACCGCCTGCCCTACGCCGCCGTGCTGGCCGCCGTCACCGCGGTCACCGGCTGGTGGGCGTACGTGCTGCTCGGCCGCAGCGCCGCGTTCGTGCCCTGGCTGCGCTGGGCGGTCCTGATCGGCGGGCTGCTGGCCGCGGCGGCGCTGCTCGCGGCCGGTCGGATCAGCGGCACCCTCGGCGGCCGGATCGCCGCCGTGGCGGGCCTCACCGCCCTCGCCGCCGGCCTGGCAGGTCCGGCCGCCTACGCGGTCGACACCGTCTCCACCGGCCACAGCGGCTCCATCGTCACCGCCGGCCCGCGGGTGCAGAGCGCCGACGGCTTCGGCGGGATGCGCGGCGGAGGCGGCCGGATGTTCGGCGGCGGCCAGGGCCGCACCGGCAACCTCCCGGCCTTCCCCGGCGGCCAGAACGGCGGCGGTCAGGGCGGCATGGGCCAAGGCGGCACCGGCAACCTCCCGGCGTTCCCCGGCGGCCAGAACGGCACGGGGCAGAACGGCACCGGCACCGGCCAGAACGGCTTCCCCGGCGGCACCGGACGGTTCGGCGGCGACGGCCGTGGCGGCATGGGCGGCATGGGCGGGATGGGCGGTGGCATGGGGGGCCTGCTCGGCGGCACCCAGGTCTCCGACGAGGTCGCCGCGCTGCTCAAGCAGGACGCCGGCAAGTACACCTGGGCCGCCGCCGCGGTCGGCTCGCAGAACCAGGCCAGCTACCAACTCGCCAGCGGCGAACCGGTGATGGCGCTCGGCGGCTTCAACGGCAGCGACCCCTCGCTCTCCCTGGACGGCTTCAAGCAGCTGGTCCAGGACGGCAAGGTGCACTGGTTCATCGGCGGTGGCGGCATGGGCGGCGGTATGGGCGGCAGCAACTACTCCTCGGAGATCGCTTCCTGGGTGCAGTCCACCTTCACGGCCAAGACCGTCGGCAACACCACCCTGTACGACCTGACCTCGGCGAAGGCCACCGGCTGACCCCGCCCCCCCTCAGGACCCCCGAGGCCGCCCGGCTCCTCTCCCCCCTTTGGGAGCCGGGCGGCCTCGGGCCGTTTCGTTTCTCCTGACGATTCGTCAGCCGCCGCAGAGCGAGAGCATGGTCTTCTTGTCGGCGGGCGTCACGGGCAGCTGGTACTTCAGCGAGACCTGCGCCCAGCGGATCGCGTAGGCGCAGTGCACCTGGGTGTTGGCGGGCAGCCAGCTCGCCGGTCCGGAGTCGCCCTTGGACGCGTTCTGCGAGCCGTCCGCCGGGATCAGGTTGAGCGGGTCGTTGGCGATCTGCACCCGCTTGGCCTTGTCCCACTGCGCGGCGCCCTGCTGCCAGTCGTAGGACAGCGGCATCACGTGGTCGATCTGGATCTTCGACGCCTGCTGCTTGGTGAACGCCACGGTCTTGCCGGTGTACGGGTCCCAGATCGTCATCCCGGTGACCACGCACGCCGAGCCGTCCTTGTGCTCGACCTTCTGCCCGTCCCGCGCCAGCACGTCGTCCCGGGTCCCGCAGTCGTTGTGGCCGTACGGGATGCCGTCGACGTTGTCCGTCCAGGCCGGCCCGAACTGGTCCCGGTCGTAGCCGGTCTTCGGCCCCGGGTCGGCGGTCTTCACCTTGCCGATCAGGTCCCGCCCCGCCTTCCGGTCCTGGTCCGAACTCACCGGCAGCAGACCGGGCTTGGTCCCGTCCGGGTTCTGCAGCGGATTCGTGCCCCGGGCCGCGCCGGGCTTCGCCGAATCCCCTGACGACTTACCACCCCCGGTACACCCGCTCAGCGCGAGCGATCCGAGCAACACGACGGCAACGAGAGCACTACGGCGGGGGCGCACGGCATTCCTCTACGGCTGAGGGACTCTGACGGCCCACCACCCCACCAGTCCCCCCGATCCCCGGTCAAGCCGACCACACAGACACGCCCCCGGCATGACCCACCTCACACCCCGCCCACCCGCCACCCCGCCGTCTCCCCCGTCCGCCCTGCTCAGCCCCCGGTCCCGCTCCGCTCAGCCGCCGATCCCCGACATCGGCCCGGCCTCGCCCCCCTCACCCTCCCCCTCCTCCCTCGCCTCCTTCTGCTCGCCTCCGCTCAGCCCCCGATCGCCGACATCGGCCGGTCCGGCCGGACGAATTCCGCCGAGGAGATCTGGTGCCCCGGCCCCTTGCGGGCGATCGTCGCGCGCCAGGCCTCCTCGATCCGGCGGTCGTCGGCGTCGCCGCGCAGCAGCGCTCGCAGGTCGGACTCCTCGGTCGCGAAGAGGCAGTTGCGGAGTTGGCCGTCCGCGGTGAGGCGGACCCGGTCGCAGCCGCCGCAGAAGGGGCGGGTGACGGAGGCGATGACGCCGATCACGGTGTCGGTGCCGGCGATCCGCCACTCCTCGGCGGGGGCGTTGCCGTGCCGGCCGACCGGAACGAGCTGCCAGCGTTCGCCGAGGACGGCGAGGATCTCGTCGGCGGTGACCATGGTGTCGCGCTGCCAGGCGCCCTGCGCGTCCAGCGGCATCGACTCGATGAACCGCATCCGGTAGCCGTGCTCGGCGGCGAACTCGACCAGCTCGACCAGTTCGTCGTCGTTGACGCCGCGCACCGGCACCGCGTTGATCTTCACCGGCGCCAGCCCGGCGTCCCGGGCCGCGGCCATCCCGGCGAACACGTCGGCGATCCGGTCGCGGCGGGTGAGCGCGGCGTACCGCTCGGGGCGCAGGGTGTCCAGGCTGACGTTCACCCGGTGCAGTCCGGCGTCCTTCAACTCCCCTGCCATCCGGGCGAGTCCGATGCCGTTGGTGGTGAGGGAGAGTTCCACGCCGAGCTCGGCGAAGCCGCGGACCAAGCCGGGCAGGCCGCGCCGGAGCAGGGGTTCGCCGCCGGTCAGGCGCAGGGTGCGGATACCGAGGCGGTGGACGGCGATCCGGGCGAGGCGGAGCAGCTCGTGGTCGGTGAGCACCTCGGCCTTGGGCAGCCAGTCGAGTCCTTCGGCGGGCATGCAGTAGGTGCAGCGCAGGTTGCACCGGTCGGTGAGGGAGATCCGCAGGTCGGTGTGGATCCGGCCGTACCGGTCGGTCAGCGGTGCGGGGGCGTCGCCGGGGGCGTCTGTGGTGCGCGGTGCCATCCGCCCAGTGAAGGCGATGGCTGCTGCGGGGTCCAGCGGCGGAACGGCCGGGAGCGGCGGGGCGGCGGCGGGCGGCCGCTGTTCGATCGTCCAAGGACCGCGGCCCGGCCGTGGGGGCAGACTGGCCGCATGACCGAGTTGCGGGTGCCGGCCCTGGTGCTGGCGGCGGGCGGCGGATCCCGACTGGGCGGCCGGCCCAAGGCGCTGCTGCGCCTGCGCGGCCGTCCGCTGCTGGAGCACGCGCTGGCGGTGGCCCGGGACGGCGGGTGCGCCGGGACGGCGGCAGTGCTGGGGGCGTCGGCGGCGGAGGTCCGGGAGCGGGTGGAGACCGGCGACTGTCGACTCATCGACAATCCTGACTGGGCGAGCGGCATGGCCTCCTCGCTGCGGGCGGGCCTGGCGGCGCTGCCGCCGGAGGCGAGCGCCGTGCTGGTGCTGCTGGTCGACACCCCGGGCGTGACCGCCGAGGCGGTCCGGCGGCTGCTGGCCGCCCACAACGACCGTACCGACCTGCTGTCCTGCGCGTACGGCGGCCGCCGGGCGCATCCGGTGCTGATCGGCGCCGCGCACTTCCCCGAGCTGCTGGCCACCGCCACCGGCGACGCGGGCGCCCGCACGCTGCTGGCCACCCGCCCGGTGACCCTGGTCGACTGCACCGGCATCGCCGTCCCGGACGACCTGGACACGCCGGCCGACCTGGCCCGCTGGGGCGTCGAGTGAGCCGAGCCGGCTCGCCCGGGACTGACGGGCCGTCAGCCGAGTGCGCCCCCGGCGCGCGCCGGGCCGCGCACCTTTCGGATCTCTCAACTCCGATGGAGGATTCCCTCATTCCGCACCGGGCAGGCCCGCCGATCAGCGAGGATGGAGGCCGCTCCTGCTCATCGCGACCGGAACGGAGGGTGACCGCCATGCCGCTGCCCGAGGACGCCGGGGAGCCGGCCCGGTTCGCGGCCGGTTCGCCGTCGGGGGCCAGTGAGATCCGCTGCCCGGCCTGCCGCCGGGAGCACCGGTACGAGCCGCCGAGCCTGCCGTGCCCGTGCGGGGCGCAGCTGCGGGTGCCGCTGCTGCGCGGCGGGGTGCCGGTCCAGGTGCGGTTCCGGTCCTGGGAGGACTCCTGGCTGAGCATGCGCTGTCCGCACTGCGGGCACAGCGACCAGTGGCCGCAGCCGGAGTTCACCTGCAACTGCGGCGCGACGGTGCGGCTGCCGGTGGACCGCTCGCCGCGGCTGCAGAGCGCCGGCCCGCGCACCACCCGGCCCGCCGCGGCGCGGCCGTACACCACGGCGGTGCCGCCGACCGGGCAGCCGGATCCGCTGGCGGCGGGTTCGGGTTCGGCGCGGCTGCTGCGTCCGCCGTTCCGTCCGCAGCCGGTGCGCACCCCACAGGACGCGGTGCTGACGGCGGCGCGGTATCTGCAGTGGCTGGGATTCGACGACCTGGAGCTGACGCCGGGTCAGGAACGGGACTCCACGGCACTGTTGGGATCGCGCCTGGTGGCCTGGGTGGACACCTGGACCGAGGCGGCGGACGTCCGCTCGGTGGAGTGCCTGTGGCTGGAGACCCTGCACAGCGAGCAGGTCGCGGCGGCGATGTTCACCGTGGCCGGGTACTCCCGCCAGGCCCTGGTCCGCGGCGAGCAGCTGCTGGTGGCGCTGTTCACGCTGGACGCCGCCGGCATCCCGCAGCCGGCGAACGGCGCGGCCGAGGCGTTGATGGAAACCGGCTGGACGTCCTGAGGCGTACGCCGGCGCCCGCCGTTCGGATCACGCCGTTCCGGATTTCCTGACGCTCGTGATCTGGTGCACAAGCGCGACCGCGTGTTGAATTGCCGCCACGGCGCGGGCCCTTGGGGAGGGTGCGCGGTCACGGCATGGCGCGCACAAGGAGGTGGCGTTGTCGGTGCACGGGACGGCTCCGGGGGGCATGGCCGACGTCGTCTGGCGGCTGCGCTCGCGCGGCTGCTGGCAGGAGGCCGCGGATCTGCTCCGCCCGCAGGCCGGACGGGATCCGGCGACAGCCCTGCTACGGGCCGAACTCCTCATCGAGCAGTGCCTGTTCACCGCCGACCACTGGGAACGCGCGGAGGACGCGCTGCGCCAGGCCGAGGCCGGCGTGGCGGGCACCGAGCACCGGGCGGCGGCGTCCTGCGCCCGCGGGTTCCTGGCGTACGTGGCGAGCGTCCTGGGGCGCCGCGACCGGGTGGACGAGGCGCAGGCGGCACTCGGCCGGACCTCCGCGCTGCTGCCGCCGAAGGCGCCGGGCCGCCCGCTGCTGGACTTCCGGCGCGGCCTGGTCGCGGAGAACCTGATGCACGACCCGGTCGCCGCGCACAGCGCGTACGCGCGGGCGCACGAGGGGGCCCGGGAGCGCGGCGACGACCTGCTGCGCTCCTCGACGTGGCGTCACCTCGCCGGTCTGGCCCAGTCCGCGGGCGACCTGGAGCGGGCCCGCGAGGGCTTCGGCGCCTCGCTGCGCCTGCGCGAGCAGCTCGGCTTCACGGTCGGCGTGGCCCCGGCCCTGGCCTCCCTGGCCGAGGTGTCCGAACCGGTCGAGGCGGAACGCCTGCGCGCGGAGGCGGCCCGCCTGGTCCAGGCGCTGGGCGGGGTGCCGGTGTGGCTGGCGCGACGGCTGGGCCAGATCCCGGCGCAGGCGGCTCCTCCGGACGGGCGTACCGGGAGCGACCTGCCGCGCGGCATCAGCTAAGGTGAGCCTTACCTTTCCGGGTGGCGTGCCGTCCCGGACGGGTTCACCGCGCCGTGCCCGGGTTCCGCCAGCCCGGGGTACCCCCAGGGAGCCTCCGCGTGACCGTGCGCCAGGTCGAGCAGTGCCCCCCTCCGTCCGTCGACCCGCCACCCTGCCGGGGCAGTTACACCCGGCTCGGCGCCGTCTTCCCGGACCTGCGGATCCGGCGCGCCGCCCCGCGCACCGGCCCCGGCTGGACCACCGCCGCCGCCCTCGCCGCCGACCCGGCCGCGCTCGACGCGATGATCGCCCACGACGAGCGCCTCGGCGTCGACCTGTACGGCGCGGCCCCCCGCCCGGACGTCACCGCCGGCTTCAGCCTGCACCGCTACGTCTGGCCGGTCGCGCTCGCCTTCACCCTCCCGTGGTTCCTGGAGCGCCGGGTCCCCCGGCTCCCCGCCGACCGGGTCGCCATCAACCGCACCACCGGCGAACTCACCGTCCGCCCCGCCGCGTTCTCCTGCCTCCCGGACGACCCCGCGGCCGGCCGCCCCGACGCGCGGCCGGTCCCCGACCGGGCCGCGCTGGACGACGCGCTGCGCACCGCGCTCGCCGAGCACCTCACGCCGGTGCTGGACGCCTTCCGCCCCCGGATGCGGCGCGGCCCGCGCACGCTGTGGGCGATGGCCACCGACGACGTGGTGGACGGCCTCTGGTACCTCTCCACCCTGCTCGGCGAGGAGCCCCGCGCGGTCGCCGCACTCGACGCCCTGCTGCCCGGCACCGGCGCCGCGGCCCCGTTCGTCGGCACCCCCGGCTTCCGCGAGGAGGACGGCGCGCGCACCCGGACCCGGGTCAGCTGCTGCCTGTTCTACACGGTCCGCCCGGCCGAAGCCTGTTTCAGCTGCCCGCGCAGTAAATAGATCTGACGATATTTCGATTTCCCGTTCGGAATTCCCCCCTAACGGTGGATCACCCCCGGATCCGGTCATCGCCTCCGCATTTCTCCGCCATGATGGTCCCCGCCGTCACGACGCGGAAAGCGAGGCTTGATCAGGTCATGAGACTGTCGGACATACCGCTGGGCTGGGCCGTCACCGGAGTGGCCGCCCTGGTCGTCGCCGCCGTACTGCTGGCATTCGCCCGCAGCCGCGCCGGAGCCGTCGCCGCCCACGGATCGGATTCCTGGGAACGCGCGGAAGAACGCCGCCGCCGCACCGAATCCCTCTACGGCGGTGCCTCCTACCTCCTGCTGTTCTGCTGCGCCGGGGTCGCCGCCGCCCTCTCCTTCCACGGGCTGGTCGGCTTCGGCGAGCAGAACCTCGGCCTCTCCGGCGGCTGGGAGTACCTCGTGCCGTTCGGCCTGGACGGCGCCGCGATGTTCTGCTCCGTCCTCGCCGTCCGGGAGGCCAGCCACGGCGACGCCGCGCTCGGCTCGCGGATGCTGGTGTGGCTCTTCGCCGCGGCCTCGGCCTGGTTCAACTGGGTGCACGCCCCGCGCGGCGGTACCCACGACGGCGCCCCGCAGTTCTTCGCCGGCATGTCGCTCTCGGCCGCGGTGCTCTTCGACCGCGCCCTCAAGCAGACCCGCCGCGCGGCGCTGCGCGAGCAGGGGCTCGTCCCCCGGCCGCTCCCGCAGATCCGCGTGGTCCGCTGGCTGCGGGCCCCGCGGGAGACCTACGCCGCGTGGTCGCTGATGCTCCTGGAGGGCGTCCGCACGCTCGACGAGGCCGTGGAGGAGGTCCGCGACGACAAGCGGACCGCCGCCGAGAACCGCGAGCGCCGCCGGTTGGCCTCCCGCCGGGAGCGCGCCGAGATCCGGGCCATCGGCCGCCAGCCCGGCGGCTGGCGCCACCGCAGCGCGCGGCAGCTGGAAGCCGCGTCCGCGTCCGCTCCCGCACCCCCGACGGAGCCCGCCATAGCCCCGGCCGGACTCCCCGCCACCCCGCCCCGCCGCAGCATCGACCTCACCCCGGACGAGGACACCGTGACCCTGCCGCGGCTGGACTCCCTGGAGCAGAAGCTCAAGGACCTGGAGCAGCAGTTCGGGTGAGGTGCTTTCAGGTGCCTAGCCGGTGAGCTCGAACCACATCCGTTTGCCGGTGCCGCGGGGCTCGACGCCCCAGGTGTCGGCGAGGGCTTCGACGAGCATCAGGCCGCGGCCGGACGAGGCCTGCTCGCCGGGGGTGCGGCGGGTGGGCCAGAGGTCGGACTCGTCCTCGACCTCGACGCGCAGGCGGGTGCGGCCGCCGTCCTGGTAGAGCCGGGCGGTGAACATGGCGTCGCGGTCGGTGTGCCGGATCGCGTTGGTGACCAGCTCGGAGGACAACAGCTCGGCGGTGTCGATCAGTTCGGGCACGCCCCAGCGGCGGAGCGCGTCGCGCAGTTCGCCGCGCAGTTCGGAGATCCGGGCCAGGTCGGCCTGGCCGATCCGGCGGCGCAGCTGCTGCGCGGCGCGGCCGCCGGCGGGCCCGTCCCAGCGGAGCAGCAGCAGGGCGATGTCGTCCTCGCGTTCGCTGCTGTCGGCGGCCTGTGAGGCGATCCGGTCGGCGAGTTCCTCCAGCGGCTCGCGGGGGGACTCGCCGATCGCGGGGAGGTGCCCGGAGACGGTGCGGCAGAGGCGTTCGAAGCCGGTGTCGAGGTCCATGTCGCGGGCTTCGACCAGGCCGTCGGTGCAGAGCACGACGGTCTCGCCGGGGTCGAGGCTGAACCGGGTGACCCGGTACTCCTCGTCGGGGGAGACGCCGAGCGGGAGGCCGCCGGCCACCGGGACGGTGTGCGCGGCGCCGTCGGCGCGGCGCACGACGGGGTCGAGGTGGCCGGCCCGGACGGCGTAGACCACGCCGTAGTCGACGTTCACCTCGGCGTAGGTGCAGGTCGCGAAGTGGTCGGTGTCGAGGTCGGCGAGGAAGCGGGAGGCGCGGGCCATCACGGCCGCCGGCGGGTGGCCTTCGGCTGCGTAGGCGCGCAGCGCGATGCGGAGCTGGCCCATGATGCCGGCGGCGTGCACGTCGTGGCCCTGCACGTCGCCGATGACCAGGCCGACGTGGCCGCCGGGCAGCGGGACGACGTCGTACCAGTCGCCGCCGATCTGCAGGCCGGAGCCGGCGGCGAGGTAGCGGACGGCGGTGGTGACGCCGGGGACGGCGGGGACGGTGCGCGGGAGCATGACGCGCTGCAGGCCGGCCGCGAGTTCGTGTTCGGCGTCGTGCAGGCGGGCCCGGGCGAGGGACTGGGCGACCAGGCCGCCGAGGGTGGAGAGCAGGGTGCGCTCGTCGGCGTCGAGTTCGCGGTCGCCGTCGAAGGAGACCACGCACACGCCGATCGGACGTCCGCTGGCGATCAGCGGGAGGAAGGCCCAGGAGGAGCGGCCGCTGTCGGCGGCCCAGTCCCAGGCCTCGGGGTAGCGGGCGCGGTACTCCTCGCGGGAGGAGATGAAGATCGGGGCGCGTGAGCGGATCGCCTCGGCGGCGGGGTGGGTCGCGGCCAGCGGGCTGCGGTCGAACTGGTCGCTGAGCGGGCTGCCGTAGCCGGTGGAGCCGAGCAGGGAGATCCGGCCGGCCTCCAGCGAGGCGAGGGCCAGGCCGTCGGGGCCGAGGCCGGGCAGCGGGAGCTCGGTGAAGACCCGGGCCACGTCGCGGACGGTCACGGCTTCGGAGAGGGCGCGGGCGGCTTCCTTGATGAAGCGGGAGCGCTCCTCGCGCAGCACGGCGAGTTCGTCGGCGCGCTCGCGCTTGTGGAGTTCGACGGTGGCGTCCCAGACGAAGCCGACCATCCGGGAGGGGCGGCCGAAGGCGTCGGCCAGGACCCGGCCGCGGAAGCGCACGGCGTGCAGCTCGCCGTTGGGGAACACGGTGCGGTAGTAGGCGCCGCACTGGCCGAGTTCGGCGACGGCGCGTTCGACCCGGCGGCGGACCACGGGCGCGTCCTCGGGGTGCAGCATGGCGAGGAAGGCGCCGGAGGTGCGGTCGAAGGGCTGGCCGGTCAGGCCGAGGATGGCGCAGGCCCGCTGGTCGCCCTCCAGGAGGTCGCGGCGGATGTCCCAGTCGAAGGAGCCGATGCCGTTGGCGGCCATCGCCGGTTCGAGCCACTCGGGGGTCGAGTCCCCGGACCGGGTGGACAGGCCGCGGCCGGCCGGGGGGATCAGGTGTCCGGCGGCGAGTCCCGGGGCGGTGCGCAGCGGGTTCGCGGCGGCGGTGTTCCTGCTGGCCTGGGCGGGCGGGGTGCGGCGGGCGGGCCCAGGCGCCTCGGGCTCTGTGGCCATGCTTCTCCTGCCGGTGCCTGCCTGGCGGCCCCTGGGTGTCCCGTATCCCTTACTGGGCCGGCCGGACCGCGATGGTTGCGTGTGCCTACTGGCACACATTCTCACTAGCCTCTCGTATGTTCGGCAATGCGGCAATGCCGGTGGGCCGGACGGTGTCGATCGCACACGATCGCACCCGGCACATTCATCCCGCCAGGGGCATATTCACCCGGCCGATGGGTGGCGGTGGGACGACCCTGCGCCCCCGGTCAGGCGATGGACAGCTCGAACCAGGTGACCTTGCCGTCGCCGCGCAGCTGCACGCCCCAGTCGTCGGCGAGCGCCTCGACCAGCAGCAGGCCGCGGCCGGAGGTGGCGGTCTCGCCGGGGTTGCGGCGGCCGGGCAGCCGGGTGGTGTGGTCGTGCACCTCGACCCGCAGGCGCTGCTCGCCGGTGAGCACGGCGTCGAAGACCGCACTGTGGCCGGTGTGCACGAGGGCGTTGGTGACCAGTTCGGAGGTGAGCAGTTCGGCGGTGTCGGCGAGCTCCGGCACGCCCCAGTGGTCGAGTGCGGCGCGCAGGCGGCGCCGGATCGCGCCGACCGCCGGAAGGTCGGCCGGGTCGAGTGCGGCGTGCAGTCTTCGGTGCAGCGTGCAGCCCGGCTCGTGCACCGGCGCGGGGCCGGACGCGACCCCCGGGTGGTCGATCTGCTCCTGGTGCGAGGCCGAGCGTTGCCGCGGGAACCTTGCCTGACCGTCCATCACCCTCGTACGCCCCCGCCCTTGTTCGGACGGCCGTCCCGGTCCCCCACCGGTCCGACGGCCGCTTCTTGTCATCCTCATGCCCATTCCGCGGCGTTTGCAACAGTGCAGTGGTGCGCCGGGTGGGGTGAACGGTGCTCGGGGGCGCGCGATCCCCGCGCTCCGGACCCCCGCGCCCGGGAGTGCGGCGGCCGCACGCCCCCGGCTCGGCGCGCCTCGCCGAACCCGACCGCGCCGGTCTCCGGCGGCCGTCCCGGGCGCCGTTGTGCCCCCGGAGTCCCGGCAGCCCGCCGCGCCGCGGGCGTCCTGGCGGGGGACGCTGGACATGGCGGTCGGGCGCGGGTTGAATGGGGACCACCGAGTTTGAACGCCGTTCTAAACTCTGTACCGACCACCCTCCGCTCCCCCTCAAGCGAGGCACCGTGCGACTGACTCCCACCGAACGGGACCGGCTGCTGATCTTCACCGCGGCCGAACTGGCCCGGGCCCGACGCGCCCGCGGCGTGAAGCTCAACGTCCCCGAGGCGACCGCGCTGATCGCCGACACCGTCTGCGAGGCGGCCCGCGACGGCCGTCGGCTGGCCGAGGCGATCGAGGCCGGCCGCAGCGTGCTCGGCGCCGACGACGTCCTGCCCGGCGTGCCGGACGTGGTGACGGTCGTCCAGGTCGAGGCGGTGTTCGAGGACGGCACCCGGCTCGCCGTGGTCAACGACCCGTTCCGGGGCGCCGGTTCGCTCGGCGACGGGGCGCCCGGGGCGGCGCTGGCCGGCGCCGGCGAGGGCTACGACCCGGTCGAGGAGGCGCTGCTGCTGCCGGTGCACAACACCGCCGCGGTGCCGATCTCGGTGACCTCGCACTTCCACTTCTTCGAGGCCAACCCGCGCCTGGCCTTCGACCGGGCCGCCGCGTACGGCACCCACCTGGCGGTGCCGGCCGGCTCCTCGGTGCGCTTCGACCCGGGGCAGACCGTCGAGGTCGGCCTGGTGCCGATCGGCGGCGCGCGGGTGGCGATCGGCTTCGCGGGGCTGGTGGACGGCCCGCTGGACGCGCCCGGTGCGAAGGAGGCGGCGCTCGCCAAGGCCCGCGCCACGGGCTACCTCACCGAGTTCGACGACGCCGAGGTGGAGTCGTGAACCCCCGGTCCACCCCCACCGAGCGAAGCGAGGACGCCGCATGAGTGCCATCACCCCACACGACTACATCTCCGTCCACGGTCCGCGGGCGGGCGACCGGGTCCGGCTCGGCGACTCCGGGCTGATCGTCCGGGTGGAGTCGGACTCGCAGGCTCCGGGCGACGAGTTCCTGGCCGGCTTCGGCAAGACCGCGCGCGACGGGCTGCACCTGAAGCCCGCGGCGGTCCGCGACACCTGTGACGTGGTGATCTCCAACGTGCTGGTGATCGACGCGGTGCAGGGCATCCGGAAGACCTCGATCGGCCTGATCGCCGGCCGGATCGCCTCGATCGGCCGGGCCGGCAACCCCGACACCCTGGACGGGGTGGAGGTGGTCGTCGGCACCGGCACCACGATCGTCTCCGGCGAGGGCCTGATCGCCACCGCCGGAGCCATCGACACCCACGTCCACCTGCTCTCGCCCCGGATCATGGAGGCTTCGCTGGCCTCCGGCGTGACCACGATCATCGGCCAGGAGTTCGGCCCGGTGTGGGGCGTGGGCGTGAACTCGCCGTGGGCGCTGCGGCACGCGTTCAACGCGTTCGACGCGTGGCCGGTCAACATCGGCTTCCTGGGCCGGGGTTCGTCCTCGGACCCGGCGCCGCTGGTGGAGGCGCTGGCGGAGGGCGGGGCGTCCGGCTTCAAGGTGCACGAGGACATGGGCGCGCACACCCGGGCGCTGGACACCGCGCTGCGGGTCGCCGAGGAGTACGACGTCCAGGTCGCCCTGCACACCGACGGCCTGAACGAGTGCCTGTCGGTCGAGGACACCCTGGCGGTGCTGGAGGGCCGCACCATCCACGCCTTCCACATCGAGGGCTGCGGCGGCGGCCACGTGCCCAACGTCCTCAAGATGGCCGGCGTGGAGAACGTCATCGGCTCCTCCACCAATCCCACCCTGCCCTTCGGCCGGGACGCGCTGGGCGAGCACTTCGGCATGATCGTCTCCGCGCACGACCTCAAGGTCGACCTGCCGGGTGACGCGGCGATGGCCCGTGACCGGATCCGGGCGGGGACGATGGGCGCGGAGGACGTGCTGCACGACCTCGGCGTCATCGGCATCACCTCCTCCGACGCCCAGGGCATGGGCCGGGCCGGCGAGACCGTGCGCCGCACCTTCGCCATGGCCGGCAAGATGAAGGCCGAACTCGGCCCGCTCGACGGCACCGGTTCGTACGGCACCGCGGAGGGCGGCGACGACAACCAGCGGGTGCTGCGCTACATCGCCAAACTGACCATCAACCCGGCCATCGCGCACGGGCTTTCGCACGAGGTCGGCTCGATCGAGATCGGCAAGCTCGCCGACATCGTGCTCTGGCGCCCCGACCACTTCGGCGCCAAGCCGCAGCTGGTGCTGAAGGCCGGCTTCCCCGCGTACGGCGTGGTGGGCGACCCGAACGCCTCCACCGACCGCTGCGAACCGCTGGTGCTGGGGCCGCAGTTCGGCGCGCACGGGGCGACCGCCGCCGACCTGTCGGTGGCCTTCGTCGCCCAGGCCGCCGCCGACTCCGCCTATCTGGACGTGGCAGGCGACCAACTGCCCACCCGCAGGCGGCGGGTGGGGGTGCGCGGGACGCGCGGCATCGGGCCGCGGTCGATGCTGCGCAACGCCCGGATCGGCCACGTCGAGGTCTCCGAGACCGGACTGGTCTCGCTCGACGGGGAGCCGCTGCGCTCCGAGCCCGCCGAGTCGGTCTCGCTCAGCCGCCTCTACTTCCTCTGACCCCTGCTCCCCTCCCCCGCTTAGGACTTGGCCTCATGACCTCCCCCACCCCCGCCGTTCTCGGCTTCCGGATGCCCGCCGAGTGGCACCCGCACGAGCGCACCTGGATGGCCTTCCCCACCGCCAACCCGACCTTCGACAGCGCCGAGCAGCTCGACGCGGCCCGCCGCGCCTGGGCCGAGGTCGCCAACACCATCGTCCGCTACGAGCCGGTCACCCTGGTGGTCAACACCGGCGAGACCGACGCCGCCCGCCCCTACCTCTCCCCCGAGGTGGAGATCGTCGAGCGGCCGCTCGACGACGCCTGGATGCGGGACATCGGCCCGTCCTTCCTGATCGACGGCAAGGGCGAACTCGCGGCCGCCGACTGGGTGTTCAACGGCTGGGGCGCCCAGTCCTGGGCCCGCTGGGAGCACGACCAGCACATCGCCGAGCACATCAGCGAGCTGACCGGTGTGCGCCGCTTCGCCTCCCGGCTGATCAACGAGGGCGGCGGCATCCACGTCGACGGCGAGGGCACCGTCCTGGTCACCGACACCGTGCAGCTCGGCGAGGGCCGCAACGCCGACTGGACCCGCGAGCAGGTCGAGGCCGAGCTGCACGCCCACCTCGGCACCACCAAGGCCGTCTGGCTGCCGCGCGGACTCACCCGTGACTACGACGAGTTCGGCACCCGCGGGCACATCGACATCGTCGCCTCCTTCGTCCGCCCCGGCGTCGTCGTCGCCCACGTCCAGCCCGACCCGTCCCACCCCGACCACGCCGTCTGCCAGGACCTGGTCGCCATCCTCCGCGCCGCCACCGACGCCCAGGGCCGCCCCCTGGAGGTCATCGAACTCCCCGCCCCCACCGTCCTGTTCGACGAGGACGGCGAGCCGGTCGACTACTCCTACATCAACCACTACGTCGCCAACGGCGCCGTCGTCCTCTGCGCCTTCGACGACCCCCGCGACGAAGAGGCCAAGACCATCCTCGAGAAGGCCTACCCCGGCCGCACCGTCGAACTGGTCGACGCCCGCGAGATCTTCGCCAACGGCGGCGGCATCCACTGCATCACCCAGCAGCAGCCCCGGGCCTGACGCTCCGTCACCACCGATGCCACCGGGCCGGGAACCTCGCAGGGGTTCTCGGCCCGCGGTGCGGAGTGCGAGTCAACCGCGCGGTGCGCGGGACGCAGGCGAGCGGCGCCACCGCGGCGACCCGCCAGCCGGTCTCCTCCTCGACCGCGCGGGCGGCAGCGGTCTCCAGGCTCTCGCCGTCTTCGACCATGCCGGACGGGATCTCCCCGTTCCAGGTGTCGGTGGCGAAGCGGTGCCGCCGCACCATCAGCACCTCGTCGCAGTCGTCGAGCACGACGGTGGCGGCGACCGGCGCGAACCTGACCAGGGGATTCACCAGGGGCTGCGGTAGACGGGGCGGCTGCCGTGCACGGTCCACTCGCTCATGTGCGCGATCGTCCCACGCCTACTGACGACGTGTCAGCGAGGGCGTCGCCGGGGCCGCGGCTGCGCGTTCGGCGCGGCGGCGGGCTTCCATGGCGGTGAGGGTGCGGGTCAGGAAGGCGTCCCAGCAGTCGCCGTCCGCCGTGGGGGTGAGGTCGGTGCCGGCCGTGCACCGGCGGCAGGTACTGCAGGGGCGGTAGCGGTACTCGGCTTCGGCGGTCATGGCGGGGTGCCTCTCTTCGCGGGGTGACGGGGGTCCGGCCGGGGGTGTTCCTCGTCGTCCTCGACCTGGGCCCAGACGACGGTCTCGCCGTCGGCGGTGACCGAGCCCCAGCGGTCGGCGGTGCGCAGCGCCCGGAGCAGCTCGCTCCAGAGCGGGTCGTCGACCGGGGGGCTGTGGATGGTGATCCGGGTGGTCCCGATGCCGTGGCGCACCTCGGCCTGCACACCGGACGCCTGCTCGATCGCGGTCCGCAGGTCGGACGCGCGCGTGCTGATCTGCACCAGTCCCCCAGTACGCGTAGAGCTCAGGTCTACACGTAGAGTAGTGCCACGCGGGATACTGTGTCACCAATCGGCCGGACCCGCCCCTCCAGGAGGACAGCCCATGACCACCAGCGGGCCCTCCGCCTATCTGCAGGTGGCCGAGCAGATCCGCGACCGGATCGCCGCGGGCGAGTACCCGCCGGGCAGTCAACTCCCGTCGCTGGCCGAGCTGCAGAGCCTGTACGGCTACTCGCACGGGGTCGGCCAGTCCGCGTACCGGCTGCTCGAGCAGGAGGGCGTGGTCCTCGCCAAGCAGGGCCGGGGCTACTTCGTCCGCTCCCAGGAGCCGCGCCGCAAGCTGGTCCGCCGCAGCCCGGCCGACGGTGCGTCAGGACCGGACACCGCCGCCCTCGCCGACCAGGGCGTCACCGCCTCCTGGCGCAGCCAGTCGACCACCGAGGCGGCGAGCCCCGCCGTCGCCGAACGCCTGGCCGTCGCGCCCGGCGACCCGGTGATGCACACCTCCTACGTCTACCTGGCCGACGGCGAACCCTCGTACCTCGCCGAGTCCTGGGAGCCGATGGCCGTCACCGGCCAGGCGCTGATCGTGCTGCCCGAGGCCGGCCCGCACGGCGGCATCGGCGTCGCCGCCCGGATGGCCGTGATCGGCATCGAGGTCGGCGACCCGGTCGAGCGCCTCACCGCCCGCACCCTCACCCGCGCCGAGGCCCAGACCCTCGGCCTGCTCCCCGGCGCGCCCGTCCTCGCCGTCGAGCGCACCCACTACGACCGTGCCACCGGCCGCCCCGTGGAGACCGCCGACCTGGTCCTGCCCGGCGACCGCTGGATCTCCGAGTACGGCCGCCGCCCGGAGGAAACCTCGCGGCACCGGCCTGGCTTCCCTGATGGTCAGTCAAGCGCCGGAAGTCATGCTGGGTGAGACGAAACTGGCGGTCACTAACTGTGTAGCATCACGTTCACGCCGCCGCATCTCGCGCGGCTTCGCCGGAGAGGCCCTGGCCGACTCTGCCATACGCTGCTCATGGCCGCTGGCGTGATTCGGCGACGGCGAGCGGTCATGATGAAGAATGGTCTCCGTGACCTCCCAAGACCTTGCCGACATCCTGGGCACCCGCGAGACACCCTGGCTCGAGTTCAAGAGCACCGCGAAGCGGGCGGGCAGACGTGGTGACGCGATCGGGAACGCGGTGTGCGCCATGGCCAACGACCTAGCGGGACATGGCGGCGGCGACATCCTTGTCGGTGTGGATGACAGGGGGAAGCCGGTGGACGGTGTGGACACCAGTGACCAAGCGCTGCTCGCACTGACCGACCTCCGCGACGACGGCCGGATCCTCGACCGTCCGTCGTTCACCGTCGCGGAAGGCATCTACCAGGGGAAGCCTGTGGTCCGCATCAGGGTTGAAGCGTCGGCCGCGCCGCCAGTGCGATTCGAGGGTGTCGTCTGGGTTCGCCCGGGTCCGACCACGCGTCGCGCCACCCGGGACGACGAACGCGTGCTCGCCGAGCGCCGACGCTTTGCGGACGGCCCCTTCGACACCTCGATCGTTCCCGGAGCCAGTCTGGGTGACCTTGATCTGGAGCTCTTCCGGAGTTCATACCTTCCGTCCGTGGTCGACCCGGACGTGATCGAGGAGAACGGGCGCCCGTTGCCCCAGCAATTGGCTTCACTCCACCTCGCCCGATCTGTCGACCATCCGGTGCCGACGGTACTCGGGTTGCTGGTCGTTGGCTTCGACCCGGGAAGCTTCGTCCCGGGTGCGTATGTGCAGTTCATTCGGTACCAGGGAATGGGCCTCGATTCGCCCATCGCCGACGACCAGGAACTCCGGCAGAACGTGGTCGACACTGCGGCGCGTCTGGAAGCGGTGCTCCGCGGACACCTCCGCACGCGGCTTGTAGAGGACGGCTTCCGCGAGGAACAGCGCCCCGAATATCCGCTCGAAGCCCTGCGGGAGGTCTGCATGAATGCCGTCATGCATCGAAACTATGAGACCTCCTACGCCCCGACACGAATCGCCTGGTTCGATGATCGAGTCGAGGTCACCAATCCAGGAGGGCCTTACGGCCAGGTTCGAAGTGATAACTTCGACCGGGTAAACGACTACCGCAACCCTTCCCTTGCCGCAGCAATGAAGTCGCTCGGCTACGTCAACCGATTCGGCCGCGGAATCGGTCGGATTCGGGCTGCGCTGGAGCGAAACGGAAATCCTCCCCCAGAGTTCCAAGTCGACGAGTCCTCGTGGGCGGTAACGCTGAGGAAGGCGCCATGACTTCTATCGCCCTCTTCAACAATAAGGGCGGCGTGGGCAAAACCACGCTGGCGTACCACCTGGCGCACATGTTCCAACGGATCGGCCTCCGAGTTCTGGCTGTGGACCTCGACCCGCAGTCGAACCTGACTGCTATGTGCCTCGACGAAACCGAGCTCGAGGAGCTATGGGAAGACTCGTCGGAGCTCATCCAACAGGGCGTGGCCGCTCGGGGTCTGCCCGCCACCGGTCGGGTGAGCCCTGGCCAGACGATCGCCGACGCCGTTCGCCCGATCCTCGAGGGCACCGGCGACATTCGGCAGGTCGAGCCCGCTCCGCTTGCTCCCGGCCTCTGGCTTCTCCCGGGCAGTCTCGAACTCAGCCGGTTCGAGGACAAGCTCTCCAACGAGTGGTTCAAGACGTACGCGGGAGACCTTGCGGCGATTCGGACGACGACTGCATTTCATCGGATTATTCAGGCGGCCGCCAGCTCAGTGAATGCAGACATCGTGCTCATTGACATCGGCCCGAACCTCGGCGCGATCAATCGGGCTGCGCTGCTGACCGCTGACACCGTTCTCATGCCACTCGCGGCAGACCTCTTCTCACTGAAGGGTCTGCGCAACCTAGGTCCGACACTTCGGAATTGGCGACAAGACTGGCGGGCGCTGATTCTTCCGCGAGTCCCTGGCAACATTTCAGCGCCCCGTGCGCTCATGCAGCCGCTCGGCTATGTGATCATGCAGCCCGAGATGCGGCTGGATCGACCCGTCAAGGCATACGCTCGCTGGCTGGAGCGCATCCCGTGGGTATTCGCCACGGCTGTGCTTGGCCAGGAGACTGCGCTTGCCGGAGATCGCACGTTCGAAATTGCAACCCTGCGGAACTACCGAAGCCTCATGCCGCTCGCGCATGACGCGCGAAAGCCGATGTTCGACTTGAAGCCAGCAGACGGCGCGCTCGGCAGCACACAGAAGTACGTTCAGACTTGTTTCCGGGAGTTCCGCGGCCTCGCCGAGACGATCTTGGCACGGCTGGCCGGAGATAGCGGCCGAAGCTAGGTCGTCCGAACATCGATCCAACACAAGACCTATCGACATCCGACGGAGATCGAATGCAGCTTGTGCCAGTCCAATCGTCAAACCTTGCCGCGGTGGGATATGAGCCGATGACGTACCTGCTTGAGATTCAGTTCCGAAACGGCACCGCCTATCAGTACTTCAACGTGCCTTCCGCCGTGCACCAAGGCCTTATGGAAGCGCAGAGTAAGGGCCAGTACTTCGACCACTTCGTGAAGAAGCCCGGATACGCCTTCAAACAGGTCCGCTAGTAGCATCGGGGAGCCGAGCGGGTGTCAGGGGGATGCCCGCCGACTCTTGGGGGAATCGCATGCGCACGCGCGCCAAGGGCTTCGCCGCCCTGCTGCTGGGATCCGTACTCGCCGTCACCGCCGCCGCGCCGGAGGCCGGCGCCACGCCGGTCCGCGGACTGGAGATCGGCGTCCCGGCCTACGTCTACCCGAACGACCCGATGCTGACCTCGGCGCAGGCCGCGCAGCCCGCGCCGTCGCTCGTCATCCTCAACCCGGGCAACGGCGACGTCCCGTTCGACACCTCCTGGCAGGCCCGCGCCGACGCGCTGCGCGGCCGGACCACCGCCACCGGCGGGAAGACCAAGGTGCTCGGCTACGTCCACACCGAGAACGCCACCCGCGACGTGAACGCCGTCCTCGCCTCGGTGCGCAACTACCTGGCCACCGCGGACGGCAAGCTGCACGTCGACGGCATCTTCTTCGACACCACCAGCCGCGACTGCGGCCCCGGCAACGCCAACCGCGACTACTACCTGAACCTGCGTCAGCAGGTGCAGGCGATGGTCTACGCGATCGACCCGAGCGTGCCGGAACTGGTCGTCGACAACCCCGGCACCGCCGTCGCCGACTGCTTCCTGGAGCCCGGCAAGCGCACCGCCGACACCTTCGTCACCTACGAGAACACCTACGCGAACTACACCGGCGGCGGCTGGCTCGGCGGCAACGTCTTCAACCTCACCGCCGGCTACTACTCCGGGGCCGCCTTCGACCCGGACGGCACCTCGTTCTGGCACCTGATCCACGCCGTCCCGAACGCCACCGCGATGCACACCGCCCTCGACACCGCCTTCGCCCGCGGTGCCGGCTACGCCTACGCCACCGACGACGTGCTGCCCAACCCCTGGGACGCCACCCCGAGTTGGGGCTTCGGCGCGGAGACCTCGTACGCCGCGACGATCGGCTGACCCGCCGTCACCCGCGCGGCGCCGGATCCCTCCACGGGGCCCGGCGCCGCGCCGCATTCGGCGCACACCCGGGCCCGGCGGTCGTGCGACCCGGCAGCCGACGGGGTGTCATGGGGGCATGACCACACACTGGCTGATCGAGTTCACCGACGAACTGATGCGCCTCACCGACGACCTCGACCAGGAGCAGGCCGCCGCCTTCGTCCGCAAGGTCTACCAGGCGGGCCGCGACGCCGGCCTCCGGGAGGCCGACGAGGGCCGCGAGCACGGCGGCTGGTGACCCCGGAGCGGCCCCCGCCCGCCCCGGTGGGGGAGACTTGGGCCGCGAACGATCGGAACACGAGGGAGAGCGGATGGCGCAGCCACGGACCCGCCGCCCGGCGCGCCCCAAGGAAGAGGTGTACGCGGCGGCCCGCACCGCCATCGCCGAACACGGGCTGGCCCGGCTCACCATGGCCGGGCTCGGCCAGCAGCTCCAGATGAGCGCGGGCCACCTGCTGTACTACTTCGGCAGCAAGGACCAGCTGCTGCTGGAGACCCTCCGCTGGAGCGAGGACCAGCTCGGCGAACGCCGCCGCCGCGAACTCGCCCGCCACGACCTGTCCGTGCCCGACCGCCTCGCCCGCTACGTCGACCTCTACCTGCCGGAAGGCCCCGGCGACCCGCGCTGGATCCTGTGGATCGAGGTGTGGAGCCGGTCCCCCGAGACCGCCGACCTGCGCCAGGGCCAGCTCGAGATCGAGGCGCCCTGGCAGGACGAGCTGACCGCGCTGATCACCGAGGGCCTCGCCGCAGGCGTCTTCACGCCCGTCGGCGACAGCCCGCCCGCGGACCGGGCCGCCCAGCTGCGCGCCCTGCTCGACGGCTTCGCGGTCCCGATCGCGGTCGGCCTGCCCGGCGCCGACCGGGTGGCCGCCGCCGCCCAGGTCGCCTCCGCGGCCCGGGCCCTGCTCGGCGCCTGACCGGCCCCGGGCCCGGCACCGGGGGCGATCGGTGCCGGCGCCTGACGGGCCGTCACTCGGTCCAGATCGCCGCCGCGGTGCGGTCGTCCGCGTAGCCCTTGGCGCGGACCTGGATCTGCCGCAGGAAGTCGACGCTGCCCGGCGGGTGCGGGTGCGCCCAGTGGCTGGACAGGAAGTGCGCGACCGCGGGCTCCTCGGCGATCGGCTCGGCCAGGCCCGGGGTGCACAGCAGCAGGATGTCCCCGGCGGTGGCCGGGACCAAGCGGAACCGGAACGGCCGGGCCGCGGGGCGCGCGGCGGGCGGCAGCGGCGGCTGGCCGTCCGGGTGGTGCAGCAGCCTGGCCGCGTAGGCGTCGATCCAGTGGCCCGAGCGCAGCAGGTACAGGCCGCCCGGGCCGGTGCCGAACGCCGCCCGGTGGGTGGCCGCCGGGTCCGTCGAGACCAGCAGGCAGTGCAGCGAGGCCAGCTCCTCGAGCGGCGCCTCGGCCTGCTCCAGCGCCGCGCCCTCGGTGGCGTCGCCCTCGGCCTCCCCGGCGGTCTCCGCCGCGGAGCGCAGCCGCACCGCCGCCTGCAGGGCGATCCGCTGCAGGCCGTAGCGCAACCGGTCGCGGGCGCCCGCCCGCAGGTCCGCCGACAGCGCCTCGCGGCTGCGGCCGATCGCCGACGCCAACTGCCGTGCCGCGTCGGCCGCCGCCGCGGAACCCCACTGCGCGTTGGCGCGCCGGGCCGGGGCGGCCAGCACCGCCAGCACCAGCCCGTCCTCGCCCTCGCCGAAACGGACCGTCAGCAGCGCGTCCCGGCGCGGCTCGCCCCGGTAGCGCGCCGAGTCCCCGCGGATCGACACCGCCCGCAAGGTGGTCGCCCCGAACTGGGCGCCCTCCAGCGCGGTGTCCGGCACCAGCGCCGCCAGGCTCTCCGGGTCGGCCGCCGGCAGCGCGGTCGGCTCCGCCTCGTACGTCGGCGGCCGCTCACCCACGTGCGGCACCGCCGCCGCCTCCGGCCGCCCCCGCCACGGCGCGGCCCGCTCGGGCTGCGCGGGCTGGGCGGGCACGGGCTGCGCGGGCACGGGCTGTGCAGGCGCGGCGGCGGGCGGTGCGGCGGCCTGAACGGGCAAGGGGGCCGCCAGCGGCTCGGCGGCGGGTGCCGGTGCGAGCTCGGCGACGGGCTCGCGGGCCGGTTCGGGCTCGGGCTCCCGCACGGGCACCGGCTCCGGGACGGGCTCCGGGGCGGCCTGATCGTGGGACAGCGCGGCCGGTGGCGGCGGCGGGACGAGCGGGAGGTCGGGGACGGTCGGCGTCGGCGCGGCGGGCCGGGCGGCTGGAACGGGCCCGGCCGACGGAGCCGGCCTGACCAGGTCGGGCTTGACCAGGTCGGGTGCCGGCGGCCGGACCTCGGGCGCTGGCCCGCGTTCGGGCCAGGCGGCCTGGGCCCAGCTGCGCGGCGGCGGGGGGACGGCGGTCGCCGGCTCGGGATCCGCCACCACCTCCGCCTCCGGCGGAAGGGCGGTCGCGGGCGGGTCGGCGGGGCGGCGCTGCGGGGCGATCAGTCCGGCGGCGGTGGTGAACCAGTCGTCCACGGTCGAGGTGTCGGCGACGGCGGCGGGAGTGTCGGGGAGGGTGCCGGCGGGGCCCTCGTAGACGGTGTGCCACCAGGCATCGTCGGGACGGGGGTGCCTGGGCGCGCCCTGGTCGTTCAACTTGGCCGCTCCTGATCCCTGGGGGTACCGAAGGTCACGTCATTCTCCCCAAGGACAACGACGGTGTCCGGGAATCGGAACATCGCGCGGACGCCCGGGGCGAGGTTCCGGCCACCCGCGCGGCAACTCGTTCGCAAGCCCGTCGAAACCGTCCCGAACAGGGCCGTCGGCCCCGGGCGGATCGGCCGGTCGGCGGGAAAATGAGAGGCCGAGGGGGGCATCGCTTCACCCGTCCGGCTGATTAATATGTGCGCATGGCCGCGCGAGGAACCACGACCCACACCCCGGGAGGACCCGCGTACGCGGTGCTTCGCCCGGTGGCGGTGCTGTGGTCCCTGCTGCTGGCGGCCCTGCTGGCGCTGCTGCCGTGCGCGGCCAGCGCCCGCACCCTGAGCGCCCCGCCGTCCGGCCCGCAGACGCCCGTCACGGCCGCCGCGCGGGCCGACGCCCTGGCGCTCCCGCAGGCGGCCACGGCTTCGGACGGCACCCGCGGCGTCGCGGTGCACCACCACGCGGTGGCGGTGGACGCGGTGGACGAGCACGGCGTGCCGTTCACCTGGTGCACCGCCGACGGCCAGCACCCGGTGCCCGGCAACGGCTGCTCCAGCCACCCGTTCTGCGGGCCCGAGTCGCAGCTGCCGAACGCCCCGCCGCAGCCCGGCGCGGTGACCCCGCCGCTGCTGGCGCCGCCCGCGCTGCCGGCCGTGCCGGCCTCCGCCGCCCTGGCCGGGCCCGACCACGCGCCCGACCTGCACGTACTCCAGGTTCACCGGTCCTGAGCGGAACCCACCGCCGACCGACTCCCCGCATCCGGGCGGTCGGCGGCTCCGCTGCCCCCACCACCCCGTAGACCGCCGTGCCGCGCACGGCGGGGACAAGGAAGACAGCCATGGGTTCCGCCTCCAAGCAGACCGGCCCGCAGTCCCAGCAGAAGGCACCGAAGCCCGGCAGCAAGGCGGCCAACCAGGCCGAGCGCCGCGCCCGGATCGCCGAGCTGCGCGCCGTCGAGCAGCGCCGCGAGCGCCGCAACAAGATCCTCACCATCAGCATCTCCTCGGTGCTGATCCTCGCGATGGCCGGCGGCGCGTCCTGGCTGGCGCTGGACGCCAAGCACAAGCAGGACAAGAAGGACGCCGCCGCCAAGGCCGAGCAGCAGGCCAAGGCCGACGCGGCGAAGGTGCCGATCGACGGTGTGAAGACCTTCGACAACCTCACCCGCAACCACGTCACCACCCCGGTGACCTACCCGCAGACCCCGCCGGTCGGCGGCGACCACAACCCGATCTGGCTCAACTGCATGGGCAACGTCTACGACCAGCCCGTGAAGAACGAGAACGCGGTGCACTCGCTGGAGCACGGCGCGGTCTGGGTCACCTACAACGGCAAGGCCACCGCCGACGACATCAAGAAGCTCGGCGACAAGGTCAAGGTCACCCCGTACACCATGATGAGCCCGTACCCGGACGAGCAGGGCACCATCACGCTGAGCGCGTGGGGCACCCAGCTGGTGGTGGACAAGGCCGACGACCCGCGGGTCGAGCAGTTCTTCACCAAGTACGTGCAGGGCCCGCAGACCCAGGAGCCGGGCGCCTCCTGCAGCTCGGGCACGATGTGACCGGCGCCCAGGCGGACCTGACCGCCGAGCAGTCGGAGGCGACGGACGGGCGCGCGCCCGCCGGGCGTTCGCGGCGCAGGCTGTGGTGGCCCGCCGCACTGGCGGCGCTGGTCGCGCTCGGACTGGGCGTGCCCGCGCTGGTCGCGGGCGGCTCGCCGGCGTCGAGCACGGTCGCCGCGGCCGCCGCGCCGGCCACCGACTCGCCGGAGGCCGGGTTCGCCCGTGACATGGCCACCCACCACCAGCAGGCCATCGACATGTCGTTCATCGTCCGCGACCGCACCCAGGACGCGGCGGTGCGCACCCTCGCCTTCGACATCATCAACACCCAGGCGAACCAGCGCGGCATGCTGATGGGCTGGCTCGACCAGTGGGGCCTGACCCAGTCGACCCCGGCCAAGCCGATGGCCTGGATGGGCCACACCTACGACGCGCACGACGGCTCGCTGATGCCCGGCATGGCCACCAACGCCGACCTGGAGAAGCTGCGCACCCTCAGCGGCCGCGACGCCGAGGTGTACTACCTGCAGCTGATGATCAATCACCACCGCGGCGGCGTGGAGATGGCGCAGGGCTACGTGGACGCGGCCAAGAACGACGTCGAGAAGCGGCTCGCCCAGACCATGGTCAACGGCCAGCGCGCCGAGATCGACCTGATCACCGGCATGCTCGCCGAACGCGGCGCGCAGCCGCTGTCCTGACGGTCCGTCGACGCGTCCGAAGGGCGCCGTCCGGGGGGTTCTCCTCCGGGCGGCGCCCTTCTGCTGTTCGAGCCGACGTCAGGTACGGGTCGTCAGCACCGCCGCGAGGCCGCCGACGGCGGCCAGCAGGAGCAGGACGCCGCGGCCGCCGCCCGCCGGGCCGGCCAGGTGGACGGCGAGCACCGGGAGGGCGGTGCCGAGCGCGGTGCCCAGGCTGCGGACCAGGTTGACCAGCCCGCCGCCGACGGCCGAGCTCTGCGCCGGTATCGCCCGCATCACCAGCGCGTTGTTGGCGGGCAGCAGCAGCCCGAGGCCGTAGCCGGCCACCAGCAGCGGCAGCACGGTCAGGTACGGGCCGGGGGCCGGCAGCAGGGCGAGCAGCAGCAGTCCGGCGCCGGCCGCCAGCGCACCGCAGCGGCAGCGCACCGCGTCGCTCCAACCGCGCGGCAGCAGGCGGCCGCCGACGGTGGCGGCGACGGCGAACGCGGCGGGCAGCGCGGTGATCACCACGCCCGCGGTGGCGGACGCCACGCCCTGGTCGGCCAGCATCACCGGGCCGAGCACCAGCGGGCAGAACAGCAGCAGGTAGCCGATCAGGGCGACCACCAGGCCGGCCCGGATGCCGGGGGTGTTCACCAGGCCGGGCGGGATGATCGGACGGTCGGCGCGCTGCTCCTGCCGGGTCAGCGCGCGGGCGCCGACCGCGGCGGCGGCCAGCAGGACGGCCACCGCCCAGGCGGGCAGCGGCAGTCCGGAGGCGGCGGACAGCGCCAGCAGCAGGGCGGTGGAGGAGCCGGCCAGCAGGAGGAGTCCGGCCAGGTCGAACCTGCCCTCCACGGGCGCGCGTTCGCAGCCGTCGGGGTAGGTGCGCGGCAGCAGGAACCAGCCGGCCAGCAGGCCGAGCACGCCGATCGGCACGTTGATCCAGAACGCCCAGCGCCAGGACGCGTGCGCGACCAGCAGCCCGCCGAGGGTCGGGCCGAGGGCCAGGCCGAGGGCCTGGGCGGCGGCCTGGATGCCGAGTGCGGTGCGCATCGCCCGCTCGGGCACTCCGCGGGCCACCAGGGCGACGCTGTTGGCCTGCATCATCGCCCCGCCGACCGCCTGGACCGCCCGGCAGGCGACAAGCACCGGCAGGCTGCCGGCCACTCCGGCGCCGAGCGAGGCGGCGGCGAAGACCGCGAAGCCGCCGAGGTACATGGTCTTGCGCCCGGCCAGGTCGGAGAGCCGCCCGACCGGGGCGAGCAGTGCGACCAGCACCAGCAGGTAGGCCAGCGACACCCACTCGACCTGGGCGAAGCCGGTGTCGAAGTGCCGTTCCAGGGCCGGGAAGACCAGCGACGTGACGCTCGCGGTGAGCTGTCCGAGGAAGGCGCCGAGGCAGACCGTCCCGACCGCCAGCCAGTGGGCGTGCGGCCAGCGCGCCACGGCCCGGGGGCGGGGGCGTTCGACCAGCAGCAGGGTGTCGAGCAGGCGGGTGCCGGCGGCGGGGTCAGCCATACGGGCAACATATCTGCTGCCGACATAATCGCTCAAGGAGCAGTTCCCGGTGCGACAGAATCGTTCATCGAGCGTTCCGGTGACGCCGCCAGTGCCCCGACCGGCGGCTGACTACCGCGCTGGTCAGCGAGTGGACGCTCGGTGGACCCGTCGTCGCCGACCGCTACGCTGTCGGCCATGTCCTCGCAACCCCAGTCCGCGTCGCGCCCCTCCGAGCCGATCGGTGACGGGCCGGCCGGTGACGGGCCGGCCGGTGACGGGTCGGCCGGTGACGGGTCGGCCGGCCGCGGGTCGGCCGCGCCGGACGCCGAGGCGCTGGCGCGGGCGCAGCGGCTCACCGATGTGATCACCCGCCTGCGAAGGGCCCTGCGCAGCAGCATCCGGACCGACTACCCGTGGGAGTCGCTGCCGATGGCGCAGGTGGAGCTGCTGCAGACGCTGGCGGTCGCGCCGATGCGGGTGGGCGAGCTGGCGGCCCGTCAGCGGCTCGCCCCGAACACCGTCTCCGGTCTGATCGGCAAGCTGCTGGACGCGGGCTTCGTCGACCGCCAGCCCGACCCGGGCGACCGCCGCACCGCGCGGATCGCCCTCACCGAGGCCGGCCACCAGCAGCTCCGCGACTGGCAGGGCGCCCACGAGCGCCGTCTCGCCGCCGCCCTGGAGAGCCTCGACCCGGCCGACTACGGTGCCGTCATGCACGCCCTCCCCGGCCTCGACCGGCTCGCCCACGCGCTCGCGGGCAACACCGCCGTGACGCCCGGGGAGCAGTAGGCAGCACGGAGCGGAAAAGGCGGAGGGACTCGCGGCCGGCACCACGGCAGCGAGTCCCTCGCACGTCGACGATCCGTCAGGCGGCCGCCCTCTCGGACAACCACATGGGCGTCCAGGCCTCCGTGGTCCGCTCGGCGGGGGCCGGGGCGGTTGCCGCGGCGATCGGCGCGGCGGGGACGGTCAACAGCGCGGCGCAGCAGACGGCTGCCACGGCGACGGCTCGTATCACGCGGATTTCGCTCTCTGGGGCATACGAGTTTTCGGGAGGGTTTTCCCGCCCGTTCACCCTATACCAACCTCGCGGAGCTGATCCGTCCGCCCGGGGGCCGTGGTATGACCGCCGGGACGGGTCCCCGACTAGGACGCCCGATGGCCTTCCGACAGGAAGTGATCATGGCCGACTGGTAATTCACCGAGATTGACCGGGCCGGCCGCTTCGGCCCGCCCGAGGAGGTACCGGCAGCGTTCCACCACCGCGTCCGCCTCGTCGAGCCGCCCCAGCCGCAAAAGGAATTCGGCCAGCACCGACAGGCTCGCCAGCTCGTCCTCGGCCGACTCCGCCTCGCGGGCCAGGTCGGCGGACAACCTGAGGTGACGGACCGCCAGGTCCTGTCGGCCGAGCCGGACTTCCGCCTCGCCGAGGCCCCGGAGCGCGGCCGTCCGCTCGGCAGGCGCCTGGATCGATTCGGCGATGGCGAGTGCGGCGGAATACTCCTCGGCGGATTCCGCGAAACGGCCCTTGGCGCCCAGTGCGCGGCCGCGGGAGTTCCTGGCGATCGCCTCGTGCCGCTGACTTCCGATGTCCCGGAAGGTGGTCACCGCGGAATCGAGGTGCCGGATCGCGAGGTCGAATTCGTCCGGCAATTCCAGGGTGTCGGTGAGATTCATCCGGGCGGTGGCGAGGTCGAAAGGCGGGAGAACGCCTTCACCGGCGGTCGAGACGTACTCGAATGACTGTCGCGCCTTCTCCTTCTCGCCGAGGTCGAGATAGAGCCCGCCGATGTTGTTGGCGAGCTTGAGCGCGGTGAGCCGGTCGGTCGTGCCGCGGAGTAGGGCGAGCGCCTCGGCCAGGCTGCGCACCGCGCTTCGGCGGTCGCCGAGCAGAGTCTGCAGGGTGCCGATGTTGCCGAGGCTTCGCACGGTCTCGCGGTCGTCCCCGAGGATCCGACGGATCTTCAGGACCCGTCGCTGGAGGGCCAGCGCACCGGCGAAGTCGCCCTGGTGCCAATGGAGTTCGGCGAGCCGCCCGATGGACTCCGCGGTGCCCTCCTGGTCCTGGGAGGCCCGCGCCAACGCGAGGGCGCGCTCGGCGGCGTCGGCTGCCGCGGGGTAGCGCGAGACCCTCGACTCGATCGCGCCGAGGGCGAGTTGCGCATGCAACTCCGGCCGGTCGGCACGCTCGGCGCGCCACCAGCGGACCGCCTCCCGGTGCATCGCGTGCGCCTCGCTCCACAGGCACTCGGCATCGAGGTGGCCGGCCAGCAGATGGGCGAGCCAGGCCGCGGATTCGCGATCACCGGACCGGCGCAGGTAGGCCTCGAGTGCGATCAGAGAACGCGTCTCACTCTTGAACCAGGAGGGGAGATCATCCTCACTCGGGGGTTCAGGACCTGACATTCGGTCAGCTTGGTACGCGTGCGGTTGATGGTCGGCACGGGGCAGTCTGAATCGCCTGGGAAAGCACACCCGGTCCGCCCGGTCCGCGCTCTCCATCAGGTAATCGACCAGCCGTCGGATTGCCGCACGGCGATCCTCCGGGGCATCCGCGCGGGCCGCCGCACCCTCGGCGAATTCGTGCACGAGATCGTTGAAGCTGTACCGCTCGGCAGCGTGTTCCATCAGGAGATGAACGGAGATCAGGCTCTCCACGAGCTGCTCGGCCTCCTCGACCGGGCAGCCGAGCAGCGCCGCCGCGGCGTCCGTGCCGAAGTCCGCACCCGGGTAGAGACTGAGCAGGCGAAGGGCCCACCGGCCATCAGCCGGCAGTCCTAGGTACGACTCCTCCAGCAGCCCGGTCAGGCCGACCTGGCCGTGCCGCAGTTCGCCGAGTCGCCCGTGCTCCCGGCGCAGTCTGCGGACCAGCACCTCCAGGGACCAGGACGGCCGTGACCGGAAGCGGCTCGCGACGATCTCCACCGCGAACGGCAGCCCCCCGCACCGGCCGACCACCTCGGCCACCGCCGCCTGGTCGGCGGCCCGGTCGACGCCGACCAGACGGGTGAACAGCGCGGCCGCGGCGTCCGGCGGCAGCGGCTGGAGCGGAACGCTACGGGCGGCGGGCAGCTCGGTCAGCCAGTGCCGGCTGGTCACCACGACGAAGGAGGCCGGAGCGGCCGGAAGCAGCGGACGGATCTGGTCCGGGTGGTCGGCGTCGTCGAGGACCACCAGCGCGCGCTGCTCCGCGAGCAGTTCCCGGCAGTGCGCGGCGAGGTCGTCCGGGTCCAGCGGGATCTCCGGCGCCGGAACGCCGAGTTGGCGCAGCAGTTCGGTGGCCGCCTCGGCCGCGGTGAGCGGGCGCCGGGCACCGGCGCTGCCGCGCAGCCGGAGGAAGCAGCGGCCGTCCGGGAAGTCGTCGTGCACCTCCCGGGCGGCGGCCAGCGCCAGCGCGGTCTTCCCGACGCCGGGCATCCCGGTCACCACGGCGACTCTCGGCCCGTCGGCGCCCGCGTCGGGGCCGCCGCCGCGCAGTGGGGGCGGGGGGGGGGGCGCCCCCCCCCCCCCCCCCCCCGCCCCCCCGGGCCCCCCCCCCCCGCGCCGC